>CAZMHL010000113.1:0-6348 GCA_964566065.1 uncultured Eubacteriales bacterium | reverse complement strand
CTCCTTAAACATGGGCGGCAGACTGGTTAAGCCTTGGTCTGAATAACCCATACCCCCCTTCACCAAACTGAATATTTGTTTCCGTATCCAGACTACCTTTATCAAAAAAAAGATTTATTTTTTCTGTTCTTTTTTCCACATCGCTTCCGCGTTCAAAAACAATCGGCTTCAGTTCCGATCTTGCAAGAATATATGCTGCAAATAATCCCGCAGGTCCGGCACCAATAATAACAGGTCTTTCATCAAGTTGAGCTAACGGGACGTCCAGTCTGTCTTCAATTATCGATGAACCGTCAAAAACCACTTCGACAGAATATACAAATTCAACATTCCCCTTTCTGGCATCAGTAGATCTTTTTAGTATTTTATATTCAGTTGGTCTTTTCCCACATTGTTTTATAATTAAATTTAATAAATCTTTTATTGAATGGTCTATTGGTAACTTTAAATTATTTATAACCATTATTTACTTCCTTTTACACTTTTAGCAGCGTTTATACCTGCAACAACTCCCGAACTCCAGGCCCACTGAAGATTAAAACCACCACAGTCACCGTCAATATCAAGTATTTCGCCACAGGCATATATTCCACCAATTAATTTTGATTCCATTGTTTCCGGATAGAAATCATCGGTGCATATACCACCTGCTGTTGCCTGTGCACTGTTCCAAGGATTAGTTCCTGTTATATCAAACCGACAATTTTTCAATATCGTTGCAAGTTTTCTTAAAGTTTCGTTATTTATTTCTGTTGCAGGGACATTCAGTTTTTGTATTCCCGCTTTTTTCATCATTTGTTTACCAAGCAATTTATTTATCATACCATTAAGGAAAAATTCTGCTGTAAGATTTTTATTTCTTGATTTTAAATGTTCATACAAATCTTCTTCATTAAACATAGGCATCAGATCAACAGCAACATAAACCTTTTTGTTCTCACTCAATGAAACAGAAGCATATCTTGAAATATCAAAAATTGCCGGTCCTGAAAGTCCGTACTCAGTAAACAGCAATTCACCGAAAGCTGATTTTAAAAATTCACCCTCTGCAAAAATGCTTACATTAGCATCAAGCTTTACACCTTTCATCGGTGATACACTTTTTGGGGGACATCTCAACTGAACGAGCGATGGGGAAAGTGTTGTTTTTCTATGACCGAATTTTTCCAGAAGTTTATATCCAATGCCGTCATTCCCCATATTCGGTGCTGCCATTCCGCCTGTCGCAATAACAACACTTCTGCATTCAATTATCTTTTGGGTGTCTGATATAAGTTTATATGTTTCTTTTTCTTTTTTTATATCAACACATTTAAACTCACAAATTTCATGTACACCTTCAGAATTCACTTTATGCCTTAACATATCAAGAACCGATGCAGCCTGCAAGCTGTTAGGAAACACTTTATTTTTACCTTCTGTCCTTGGCAAAATTCCGATCGAACCAAAAAAAGCAAGTGTCTTTTCCAGAGAAAATTCATTAAGTGCAGATAACGCAAATTCAGGGGTTTTCCCGTGATATCTGTCTAAAGTTATATCCATATTAGTGAAATTACATCTGCCGTTTCCGGTTGACAGAATTTTTTTCCCAACTCTGTCATTGCGTTCAATTATTGCAACTTTACCATTTTTCAACTCATTTGCGGCAAATATAGAAGCAATTAACCCTGATGCTCCTCCCCCAATAACCGCAACGTCATAAACCAGCATAATTATTCCTCCGACTCAAATCAATAAAACGCAGCAACTTCCTGTTCAGGTTTTTGTCCTTCATCAATTGAAATAAGTTTAAACACAGGACCTTTCCCTTTGTACATTATATTTTTTTCATAAGATATCTTAACCGTAACTTTTTTCCAGACTTTATTTTTAATATCAATATCACCTTCATACTCACAAATAAATCCTCTGAAAGCAATATCTTCTGCGCAACACACCATTACATGACGACCTATTATAAATGACTTTTCCGGCAGTTGTGGATTTACAGCAACCAAACCTGTAAAACGCATTTTTTTACCGTCGTATTTTTTCATATCATCCATAATATCAGCAAACCAGATTGCGTAATCCTTATCTGCCAGTTCTATAATATCGTCATTTACATTAAAAGGTAATTCGTCCGCTATATCGTCATACTTTACTGACCCATCTTCAGCTTCATAAACAATGTCACACTGTCTGTTAAGTGCTCTGACAAGTTTATGATAAGGCATAAGATCATTACTTTTATCAAAACGGTTGAATACAACAAGCTGTGTACCCTGAATTTTATCAACAACAAGATTTCTCATATTCGCATTATATGTCAACACTGTATTTGAATCAAAAAATGTCATTTGCTGATAAACGATCCATTCTGACGGAATATTGTTAAACAAATGATTTACATCCCACATTCCGTTGTATTCAATTATAACTCTGGTGATTTTATATTTTTGTTCAATTGCAAAAATTTTGTCAGGTGTTAAGTCTTCTTTATCATCTATTACTTCAACAACAGCATTTCCACATTTAAACTTAGATTCATCAAGTTCTACCTCCCCTTCTTCACAAAGAAGTACAAGAGTTGTACCTTTCTGATAAAATCTTTTGTCTTCCAATGTTTCCTGAATAAATTTTGTTTTTCCAGATTCAAGAAAACCTGTAAATAAATATACCGGTATTTCCATACTTTACGTCCTTCCCTTAATTCAAGCCAAATAAAATTTCAAGTTCTTTTTCGTTTATTTTTGAGCCAATAACACATATTTTTCCTGTTATGTCAGCCACACCTTCGCGCACATCAGGCTCACCGGGAATATAATCAAAATTAATCCATTTTCCATCAGGTGATTCCACTATACCTTTTGCTCTTAATACTATACCATAATTTTCAGAGTCTGAAATTGCGTCAAGAATCCCCTTTATATCTTCTGCTGAATATTTTCTGACAGTTTCCTTCCCCCAGCTTACAAACACTTCGTCTGCATCATGGTGATGTTCGTGGTGACAATGTCCGTGATGATGCTCATACTCGTCACCTTCATCGTGATGGCGGTGATGTTCGTGAGCACAGCAGTCGTCATGATGATGGTTATGCTCACTACACTCATGACCGTGGTGATGGTGATGTTCATGACAATCATCATGTAAATGTTCCACATCATGTTTCAACGTATTCTTTCCTTCAATAGCTTCAAGTATTTTTTTGCCTTCAAGTTCATCCCAGTCTGTGGTAATTATAACGGCACTTCCATTATGTTCACGAATCATTTTGACAGCATCAGCTATTTTTTCTTCAGAAAGATTTTTAGTATGACTCATTACAATGCAAGTTGCACATTCAATCTGGTCATTGAAAAACTCTCCAAAGTTTTTCATATACATTTTACATTTTTTGGCATCTGCAACAGCAGTTGCAGAATTTAAAACAAGATCACTGTTTTTTATATCTTTAACAGCCTTGATAATATCACTTAGTTTACCAACCCCTGAAGGTTCAATAAGTATTCTGTCAGGTGAAAAATCCTCCACAACTTTTTTAAGTGCCTCTTCAAAATCGCCCACCAAGCTGCAACAGATACATCCTGAATTCATTTCTGTAATTTCTACTCCTGCACTTTTAAGAAATCCGCCGTCAATACCGATTTCACCGAACTCATTTTCTATAAGAACAACCTTTTCTCCCGAAAAAACTTCTTTTATTAACTTTTTTATAAGTGTGGTTTTTCCTGCACCCAAAAACCCCGAAAAAACATCAACTTTTATCATTAGTTGCACTTCCTTTCTTTAATTTTATAATTATACCACATAATTCAAGTTTGAGCAACAAAAAAAGAAAGGTGTTACAACATACAACAATACAATTGTACTCTGTTTAACACAATCTTTCGTAAGCTTGTCCAATTTGCGTAAAACAAAACCGACAAAATCAAAATGAACATTAATAACTACCTGAATAAAAAGTGTATAACTTGCAGACATAATTACCTCCAAGTAAAAGTTCAACCCTGATATTATAACATTAATATCAAGGGTTGTAAAGAATCACTTAATTTTAGATATATCGTATGGCGTAGTCTGATAAACGAAATAATTCAGCCAGTTTGAGTAAAGAAGATTTGCATGGCTTTTCCATGTAACCACAGGCTTTTTGCCCGGGTCATCATCAAGAAAATAGTTTTTGGGAACATCTATATCAAGACCTGCCTCAACATCTCTCAAATACTCTTTTTGCAAAGTATCTGCATCATATTCTGAATGACCTGTAATAAAAATCTGTCTTCCTTTTTTTGTTGCGACAATATATACTCCTGTTTCTTCGGAGGAAGAAAGAATTTTAAGTTCAGGGACTTTTTCAATATCTTCAGCATTTACGGTTGTATATCTTGACTGTGGAACCATGAATGTATCATCAAAGCCGCGAAGCAGGATGGAATTTTTGTAATCCACCTTATGTTCATATATACCAAACAGTTTTTTGTCAAGTTTTACTTTAGGAATACCGTAATGATAGTAAAGTCCCGCCTGTGCACCCCAGCATATATGAACAGTACTGGTTACATGGGTTTTGCTCCATTCCATTATTTCACACAGTTCTTTCCAATAATCAACTTCTTCAAACTCAAGAAGCTCCACAGGCGCTCCGGTGATAATCATACCATCAAATTTTCTATCTTTAAATTCATCAAAAGTTTTATAAAACGAAGTCATATGACTTTCTGAAGTATGAGTAGACTTATGAGTAGCAGTCTGCATAAATTCAAGTTCAACCTGGAGCGGTGTATTACCGAGAATTCTTGCTATTTGCGTTTCTGTGGCAATTTTTGTAGGCATAAGATTTAACAACAAAATCTTAAGAGGACGGATGTCCTGAGTTAATGCTCTTTTTTCAGTTATAACAAATATATTCTCATTTCTGAGTGTATTGGTAGCCGGTAATTTATCCGGAATTTTAATTGGCATAATTTATATCTCCAAAATTTATTGATTTAAAGCCTGCTCAATATCAGCTATAATATCATCGGCATTTTCAAGACCGCAAGAAAATCTGATAAGATCAGGTGAAACCCCGCATGCCTCAAGTTCGGCATCATTCATCTGACGGTGAGTTGCGCTTGCAGGATGAAGACAACATGTTTTCGAATCCGCCACATGAGTTTCAATTGATGCAAGTTTTAAGTTTTTCATAAACTTCTCTGCACCTTCTCTTCCGCCTTTTATTCCAAAGCTTATAACACCGCAAGAACCATCTTTAAGATATTTCTGTGCGAGTTCATAATATTTATTACCTTCAAGAGAACAATAATTCACCCATTCAATCTTGCTGTTTTCCGAAAGATATTTTGCAACCTTTTCAGCATTATCACAATGCTTCTTCATTCTAAGCGGCAAGCTTTCCAGTCCGAGATTTAACAGATATGCGCTGAACGGTGACTGGATAGCCCCAAAGTCTCTCATAAGCTGAGCGGTTGCTTTTGTAATATATGCTCCCTCTAAACCGAATCTTTCAGTATAAGTTATTCCGTGATAGCTGTCATCCGGTGTGCAAAGTCCCGGAAATTTTTCAGGATATTTTGTCCAGTTAAATTTCCCGGAATCAACAATACATCCACCTACTGCTGATGCATGACCGTCCATATATTTGGTTGTCGAATGTGTAACAATATCTGCACCAAACTCAAAAGGTCTGCAGTTTACAGGTGTGGCAAAAGTATTGTCAATGATAAGCGGTACTCCGTGCGCATGAGCCGCATTAGCAAACTTTTCTATATCAAGCACAACCAAAGAAGGATTGGATATTGTTTCTCCGAAAACAGCCTTTGTATTTTCTTTAAAAGCTGCGTTAAGTTCTTCATCAGTACAATCGGGAGAAATAAAAGTAAATTCAATTCCCATTCTTTTCATTGTTACGGCAAACAAGTTGTATGTTCCGCCATAAATACTTGACGAGCAAACAACGTGATCACCACAGCTTGCAATGTTAAAAATACTGTAGAATGATGCAGCCTGGCCTGAAGATGTAAGCATTGCCGCTGTACCTCCCTCAAGTTCGCATATTCTTGCAGCCACACAATCATTTGTCGGATTCTGAAGTCTTGAATAAAAATATCCGGAAGCTTCAAGATCGAAAAGTTTTCCCATTTCTTCGCTCGTAGCATATTTAAATGTTGTGCTCTGAATAATCGGAATTTGTCTCGGTTCTCCATTCTGCGGATTGTATCCGGACTGAATACATTTGGTGTCAATTTTGTAATCCATTTTTATCTCCTCCTGTTTTACAAAAAAAGCGGTAGAGCTATTCCTCCACCGCATACTGTTTTAATAAAATCACATAACAAAAAAAGCAGAAAGTACGGTATCATT
>CAZMHL010000112.1:0-6460 GCA_964566065.1 uncultured Eubacteriales bacterium | reverse complement strand
CCCGATTGAATACGTTTTAGAGAGCATTAAAACCATTTATTCAATCAAACACAAAAACGGCAATATAAGACGAGTTAACGTCAACATTGCGGCAACGACCGTTGAAAATTACAGAAAGCTAAAAGAAGCAGGAATAGGAACATACATTCTTTTCCAGGAAACCTATCACAAAGAAAGCTATGAACAGCTTCACCCCACAGGACCAAAGCATAACTATGCTTACCACACAGAAGCTATGGACAGAGCTATGGACGGCGGAATTGACGACGTTGGTCTTGGAGTTCTTTTCGGACTTGAGCTTTACAAATACGAGCTTGCAGGACTTCTTATGCACGCAGAACACCTTGAGGCAAAATACGGCGTAGGTCCGCACACAATCAGTGTTCCGAGAATAAGACACGCCGACGACATTGACGCCGATTCCTTTGACAATGGCATCAACGATGACATTTTTGCAAAAATTGTTGCAATTATAAGAATTGCCGTTCCATACACAGGTATGATTATCTCCACAAGAGAAAGTCAGGCTTGCAGAGAAAGAGTTCTTAAACTCGGCATTTCACAGATAAGCGGCGGTTCAAAAACAAGTGTTGGCGGTTACAACGACAATTCAAACGAAGGAAGCGAGCAGTTTGACGTTTCCGACACAAGAACTCTGGATGAGGTTGTTAAATGGCTTATGGAGCAGGGATACATCCCGAGCTTCTGCACCGCTTGTTACAGAGAAGGCAGAACCGGCGACAGATTTATGACTCTTTTAAAGAACGGACAGATTGCAAACTGCTGTCATCCAAACGCTCTTATGACATTAAACGAGTATCTTCAGGACTATGCATCCGAAGATACAAAGAAAGTCGGCATTGAGCTTATTAAAAAAGAGCTTAAAAACATTCCGAATTTAAAAACAAGAGAAATCGCAGAAAAATATATTAACGAAATTGAAAGCGGAAAGAGAGATTTCCGTTTCTAAAGGATGTGAAATTTATGGCTGAAAATACATTGCTTACAGAAAGAATCCATATCGGTATTTTCGGAAAGATAAACAGCGGTAAATCCAGCCTTATAAATGCCCTGACATCTCAAAGTGTTTCAATTGTTTCAGACGTTGCAGGAACAACAACCGACCCGGTTATGAAAACAATGGAGCTTCTGCCCCTTGGACCTGTTGCAATTTATGACACTCCCGGTCTTGACGACGTGGGCGAGCTTGGTGAAATGCGCATTAAAAGAACAAAAGACATTTTAAACAACTGTCACATTGCTTTGATTGTAATAAGCTGTACCTCGAAAAAGGACGAAACAGAAGAAGAAATTATTAAAATCTGCAAAGAAAAAAATATCCCCTACATTGAGGTTTATAACAAATGCGACCTTAAAGATATTGAAACAGACTCTCTTAAGGTTTCGGCAAAAACAGGTGAAAATATTGAAAAGCTAAAAGAGCTTATCGGCGGCCTCAAAAAAGAAAAAGAAACCTTTTTCCTTGGCGATACGATTAAAGAAAACGACAGCTACATTTTAGTTACACCCATTGACGAAAGTGCACCCAAAGGAAGAATTATTCTGCCCCAACAGCAGATTTTAAGAGAAATTCTTGACAACAAGGCGTATGCAACAGTTGTTCAGCCGGAACAGTTAAAATCGGTTCTTGAAAACTTAAAAAGCAAACCGAAGCTTGTTATAACCGACAGTCAGGCTTTTAAAGAGGTTTCACTGATTGTGCCAAGTGACATTGAGCTTACCTCCTTTTCAATTCTTTTTGCAAGAAAAAAAGGCAACCTTGAACAGTCGGTCAACGGAGCAAACACCCTTGATATTATTGAAAACGGCGACAAAATTTTAATTTCCGAGGGTTGCACCCACCACAGACAATGCAACGACATAGGAACGGTTAAGCTTCCCAACCTTATCAGGAAATATACGGGTAAACAGGTAGAGTTTGTTTACACATCAGGAAAAGAGTTCCCCGAGGATTTGTCTGAATTTAAGCTTGTTATTCACTGCGGCGGATGTATGCTTACCGACAAAGAGGTTGAAAATCGCTACAAATCGGCACTTTTAAAAAATATTCCGATGACCAATTACGGCATTGCAATTGCAAAAATGAACGGAATACTTGAAAGAACAACAAAAATGTTCTAATTATAAAGGGCAGAACAAAAAGTTCTGCCCTTTAGGCTGTCGATGTTTTACTTTTAATTCGAATGTAACACGAAGACAACAGAACCGTCCCCTTGTCTTCCTTGTCTTTCTGTCTTTCTCCCCTTGTCTTTCAAAAGTTTATATTGACTTCGTTTGCAGTTTCATCAAATTTACTTTCAATGCCAAGCATTTTTGAAACAAAGTTTAACGGAATTAACATTCTGCCGTTAAGGATAACTGCTTTTGTTTCTGCTGTTATTTCTTCGTCATTTATGGTTGCACTTTTACTTTGATTTGCAATACTGATTTTTTTACCGTTTAATTCCGCCTGAACGCTGTCGGTTTCTTCATCATAAGAAACTGTTGCGGAAAGCTTTTCCAAAACCGCTCTGAAAGGAACAAGAATTTCTTTGCCGCTGATACGGGCTGAAACTTCCGACTCAATCAACTTACCATTAATCTTAACCTTTGGTCTTTTGCTTTCAACATAATCACAATACTCTGTTGGTGTCATAAAGCTGCAACCGTCAGCTTTCATAAGAGCAACAAGCCTTCTGAAGGTTTCGTAGCTTTCATCGCTCCAGCCTGCAGGATGTGCCTGACAAATCATATAGTCCGCATTCTTTAAAGAAGTATATCTTTCAACGAGATTTTCATAAGTGTCTATAACTCCGGTTTTAGCTTCAAGTTTTAATTTGCTTGTCATAAAAATTGCGTCAAGTCCCTGATTGTAATCTTTTTCGTAAAGAACAGCTCTTATGCCCGGAAAGTGGTCAACAAACATTTTCTGTGTAATATCTTCACTGCTGTTATGAGGTGAACCGAAAGAAGTTACGGTTACACCGCACTTATCCTTTAAAATGTTGTAACCTCTTGAGAAAGAATCGTACTGACTTTCATAGGGTTCGGTCCAGTATTCTGCTTTTGTGTGATAATAACCGTGATGCCACACTTCAATTCCCGATTCCGACCAGTCTCTTATGGTATCATAAACTCCCTGCTCCGCATCTTCAATTCTTTGGGTTATAACACCCACAGAGCAGACTATTCCAAGATTTCTGCACTCGTCAATTACTCTCTGAAAGCCTGCAATGTTATCTTTTGTAACATCGTCAAACTTAAAAATAACAACCGGTCCCTTTTTTTCTTCAGCAGACACAAAAGAAAACATTGAAAAAACCAGAGCCATACATAAAAGCACCGAAATTATCTTTTTCAAAATATTCACAACCTTTCTTTTTTCATTCTATCATACGCAAATTTATAATGCAAGAGAAAATACGCACAAAAACGTTCTAAACTCTTGACAGATAAATAAAATTGTAATATAATCATCTTTAATAAAGATAGAGGTGCGGAGCTTCAAAAGTAACAAAGCTAAAACCTCCCGCAGGAGGGGCTTTGTGAAAGGGTTGAGCCGCCGAGGGGAGCCGATAGCGTAAGGTTTGCCCGGGCAAGCATAATAAGATGTGTTTGACTGTCGCAATTTGCGGAGTGCTGTCTTGAATTACAAGGTACATTTTTGTGTATTTTTATGTGATTATGCCAGCCGATGCAAATCGGCTGTTTTTGTTGTAAAAAATGAAGTTTTAATATAAAAGGAGAAATTCAAAATGACAAAGAATCCTGTTTTTACAGGGGCGGCTACCGCTCTTATTACTCCCCTTGATGAAAACGGAGTAAATTACGCCGAACTCGAAAGAGTTATTAACTGGCAGATTGACGAAGGAATTGACGCTCTTGTTGTTTGCGGAACAACAGGCGAAGGTTCTACTCTTACAGACGAAGAACACAAAAAGGTTATTTCCTTTTCAGTAGAAAAAGCGAAAGGCAGAGTTCCGATTATTGCAGGAACAGGTTCAAATGACACGGACTATGCAGTTGAGCTTACCAGATATTCCTGCAAGGCAGGTGCTGACGCTATGCTGGTTGTTACACCTTACTACAACAAGGCTACACAGAAAGGTCTTGTTACAATGTACAACAAAATTGCAGATGCATCTGACAAACCTATTATTTTGTACAACGTTCCGTCAAGAACAGGTGTTTCGATTCAGACAAAAACTTATGTTGAGCTTGCAGAACATCCTATGATTTCAGGTATAAAAGAAGCCAACGGCGATATTTCAGCAATTGCAGAAACAATGATGCTTGTTGGCGACAAGCTTGACCTTTATTCAGGAAACGATGACCAGATTGTTCCTGTTATGTCACTTGGCGGAAAAGGTGTTATTTCTGTTCTTTCAAACGTTATGCCTAAAGAAACACACAACCTTTGCAAAAAAATGCTTGAGGGTGATGTTAAAGGTGCTTGTGAAATGCAGCTTAAATACCTTCCCCTTATCAATGCCCTTTTCTCAGAAGTTAACCCCATTCCTGTTAAAGCTGCGATGGCAAAAATGGGCTTCTGCAAAGACTATTTAAGACTTCCTCTTACTCCTATGGAAGAGGAACACAAGGCTGTTTTATATGATATAATGAACGGTCTCGGAATTTAAGGAGAAACTTATGCTTCATACAAACATTACAGTTAACGAGAAAAATCATCTGTGCTTTGGCGGTGCAGACACGGTTGACCTTGCAAACAAATATCAGACTCCCCTTTATCTTCTTGACGAAGAAAGAGTAAGAGAAAAATGCCGTGTTTTTGCACAGTCTTTTAAAAAGTATTTTAAAGAAGGCTCAATGGCACTTGTAGCAAGCAAAGCTCTTTCATTAAAAGCAGTTTACAAAATTGCACAGGAAGAAGGTTTAGGTGCAGACTCTGTTTCAGGCGGTGAAATATACGCCGCAAAGGAATCAGGCTTTGAACTTGAAAATATGGTTTTTCACGGGAATGCAAAATCAAAGGCAGAGCTTTCTTATGCTATTGACGAAAACATTGGTTTTATTGCAGTTGACAATTTAACAGAGCTTGAAAGAATTTCAAAAATTGCAGGAGAAAAAGGTAAAACCCAGAATATAATTCTCCGTCTTACTCCCGGAATTGACCCTCACACCTTTGATGCGGTTAACACGGGAAAGGTTGACTCAAAATTCGGCTTCCCTATTGAAACGGGTGCGGCTGAAGAGGCGGTCAAAAAATCTCTTGAAACCAAAAATGTTAAGCTTTGCGGTTATCACTGTCACATCGGCTCACAGATTTTTGACTACACTCCTTTTATGGATGCGGCAGACATTATGCTTGAATTCATTGCCGATATGAAGGAAAAAACAGGTTACGAAGCTGAAGTGCTTAATCTCGGCGGAGGTTTTGGCGTAAGGTACTTAGAGTCTGACCCTCACATTGACATTGAGAAAACCTTAAAGAAAACCGCAGACTTTATTGACAAAAAGGTTAAAGAGCTTAATATAAACTATCCCACAATTTTTATGGAACCGGGCAGAAGCATTGTTGCAGATGCGGGAATGACTCTTTACACGGTTGAAAACGTTAAAATCATCCCCGATTACAAAAACTTTGTTTCAATTGACGGCGGTATGTCCGACAATCCCAGATTTGCTCTTTATCAGTCTCCATACACCGTTTATCTTGCCACACGTGCAAACGACAAAGCAGACTTTAAGTGCACAGTTGCAGGCAAATGCTGTGAAAGCGGCGACCTTATTCAGGAGGATGTAATGCTCCCTATGCCAAAGGCTGACGAAATTCTTGCCGTTTCGGTAACAGGTGCTTACAACTACTCAATGTCTTCAATTTACAACTACAATTTAAGACCGCCCGTTGTTGCAATAAACAACGGCAAAGACAGACTGATTGTTAAAAGACAGGAATTAAGCAGTATAATGGAAAATCAGATATAAAGCAAAAGAGTGTCAGTTATTGACGCTCTTTTTCCATTAAATTATTGATTTTTCTTTCCGCATTATCAAGGAATTTCTGCCAGGAGTCGGGATTTGGTTTGTTTTCCTCCCCTGACTGAATTCTTTGTAAAATTCCTTCTGTATCATTTTGCGGAGGGTGATTTCTAAGAACAAAATCAACCTTTTCATTTCTTAATCTTTTAATACCATCGCAGAACTTTTTCCTGCAGTCAAAGGAAAGTCCGTAGGCGTTGAGAAAATCCGCCGACATACTGTTCATTCCTATTCCGCCGTGCATTGCGGCAATTTGTCCGTTTATATTTATAAAAAATGAAAGCACGCCGTCGGTATGTCCCGGTGTTAAAAGGCACTTTATTTTCACATTGCCGAATTCAAAAACGTCATTATCCTCAACAAGCACGTCGCAGTTAAAAAACGGCAATCTTTCTATTCCAAGCTCCTTTGCCCAGGAAAGGTCGTATTTTCCGTTTACAATGTCGTTGTCAATTCTGCT
>CAZMHL010000111.1:0-6469 GCA_964566065.1 uncultured Eubacteriales bacterium | reverse complement strand
TCTTACAAACAAACTTTTGTTTTTTCGTTGTTTTTACAAATCAATTATGTTATAATTATAAAAGCACAGCTTAAGGAGATTATTATGACCAATTACAAATTAGTTGTCAGCGATCTTGACGGAACGCTTTTTAACAACAATTCAAAAGTAAGCGTCGAAAATATTCAGGCAATTAAAGAGCTTTCAGAAATGGGTGTATATTTCGTTCCCTCTTCCGGAAGAACTCTTGGAGAAACTCCCGATGAAGTGGTAAACATTCCGGGAATCAGATATATTATTTATTCCAACGGTGCTGTTGTATTAGACAAAAAAACCGGTAAAACTTATTCTGAATGCATCCCAAAAGAGCCTGCTAAATTTCTTTTAGACACTTTAAATTCATACGAAACACTTATGACAGTAAGATATAACGGTAAAGGGTATTTTGATGCATCCAGCCAGAGTATGGAGGAATTTGAATACCATCACGTAGAGGAATTACACCGGAATGTCATTTTTGAAACAGGTATTTTTACCGAAAACTTTGATGAAACCTGTTATTCATTTGATTACATCGAGGTTATTTCCGTTTTCTTCCACGATGACAACGAATTGAACGAATGCAAAAAAATACTCGAAGAAACCGGTAATTACCTGATTGCAGAAGCTTTTGACCACAATCTTGAAATTTTTTCTTCTAAAGCAGGAAAAGGCAACGGACTTACAAGACTTGCAAAGATTCTGAATATAGATATGAGTAACACAATAAGTGTCGGTGACAGTTTAAATGATGAAACAATGATAAAAGCCGCAGGACTTGGGCTTGCTGTAAACAACGCAGTTGATGAATTAAAAGAAGTTTGCGATGAAGTAATTTGCTCCAACGAAGAACATGTGATAAAGTATATAAAAGAAAATTATTTCAACTGAAAAAGACACCATTTGCCGAGTGTCCTGATGGGCACTCGGCAGTTTTATTCGCATAACTGCGAGTTATATTTGCTATGAAAGTTATATTGCTTCGCAGTGGTATTGCCAAGGCAGTTTAATGGCGAATAAAATATCACTAACTGAATAAAACCTCTCAAATATTCTTTATTAAGCTTTTGAGAGGTTTTATGTTTTTTTGGAAAGTGTCCTCAAGGACACTTAACCATTTCGGTGTCTTTTTTCAGTTGAACTGTGAATTATAAAGTGTACTGTAAAACCCGCCTTTGTTCATAAGTTCATTATGAGTTCCCATCTCGGTTATTTTACCTTCCTGAAGAACCAGGATACAGTCGGCATTTTGTATCGTTGAAAGCCTGTGAGCAATTATAAAACAGGTTCTGCCTTTTGTAAGTTCAGCCATTGCTTCCTGTATTTTTATTTCAGTTCTTGAGTCAACATTTGACGTCGCTTCATCAAGAATAAGCATCTGTGAATCTGAAATCATTGCTCTTGCTATAGTTATAAGCTGACGCTGTCCTTTGGAAATATTAACACCGTCATCGGTGATAAGTGTATTGTATCCGTCAGGCAGACTTTCTATGTAACTGTCTATTCTTGCCGCCTTCGCCGCCGACTTTACCTCCTCAAATGTTGCACCCTCTCTGCCATAAGCTATATTATCATAAATTGTGCCGCAGAAAAGCCAGGTATCCTGAAGCACCATAGTGTATGCATTTCTCAGGGATTTTCGGGTTATGTTTCTTGAATCAGTTCCGTCAACCTTTGTTGCTCCCCTATTTACATCATAAAACCTCATAAGCAAGCTTATAATTGTTGTTTTTCCCGCTCCGGTAGGACCAACGATTGCAATTGTCTTCCCCGGCTGTGCAACAAAAGATATTCCTTTTAGTATTGTTTCATCGGGGACATACCCGAATTCAACATTTTCAAACTCAACTTTACCCTCGGTTTTTTCAAGTAACAACGCATTTCCTGCATCCTCACCTTCAGGCTCTTCATCGAGTATTTTAAATACTCTGTCCGCCGCCGAAAAAGCAGACTGGAATTCATTAATAATATTTGCGAACTCATTAATTGGTCCTGCAAACTTCCTGGAATATTGTACAAACTGTGCTACACCGCCAAGCGTTATAAAGAACAATGAGGCTTCCGTTGCAACGCCGCTTTGTGAAAACATATACAATATTCCCCCAAGCATCATAACAAGAGAAATGGAAAGATTGTTTATAAAATTCACCGTGGGACCGATTGTACATCCGTAATAATCAGCTTTGTAATAAGCATCCATAGAATCGGTATTACGCATATTAAATCTTCCTGATATTTCATCTTCTCTTTCATAAGCCTGAATAGTTCTGCAGCCTGACAGCATTTCCTCGGCATATCCGTTAAGTTCCCCGAGTTTTTTTGAGCGTTTCCTGAACAAAGGTCTTATATGCTTTGCACGAAATCTTGTAAAAAGAATCGCAGAAGGAACGGTTATTACGAACACAAGTATCAAAGGCTTTGAAATCTGCCACATAAATATAAGTGAACCGATAACTGTATAAAGGCTTGTCATTATCTGCACAAGGTCGTGGGACAGAGTACTGTTTATGGTATCAATATCGTAGGATATATGGCTTACGATATCTCCTGTTGCATGAGTATCAAAATAGTTTACCGGCAGAGTTGTAAGTTTTTCAAACAGTTGCTTTCGCATTGTATAAACTATTTTCTGGCTTATTACAATCATAAGTGATGCCAAAAGATATGAAAGTATTGCTGAAAACACATAACAAACCAGCATCTTTGTAATATTATGCCACACCGCATCAAAATCAACTCCCCCTGATGCCGCAATTGCATCTATCGCCTCTCCCGAGTATTTTGGACCGAGGAGTGCAAGCTGGTTTGAAAAAAGAGTAAGCACGACTGCAAGAAAGAACAGGGTTCTGTGTTTCATTACATATCCGCAAAGGCGGAAGAAGATATCTTTTGCAGATCTTTTGTCTGTATTATCCCTTTTATTCAACGAAAGCACCTCCCATCTGCGAGTCACTGATTTCTTTGTATTCACTACAGGAAGAAAGCAGTTTTTCATGGGTACCCATACCTATAATTTTCCCCTCATCCAGAACAATTATCAAATCACAATTCTTAACAGAACTTACACGCTGTGCAACAGTTACTACCGTTGTATCTTTCATTTTTTCGTCAATTGCTTTTCTCAGCGAGGCATCGGTTTTATAGTCAAGTGCCGATGAGCTGTCATCAAGAACAAGTATTTCCGGTTTTCCCGCAAGAGCTCTGGATATAAGAACTCTCTGCTTCTGTCCTCCGGAAATATTTGTTCCGTGCTGAGAAAGCATATGTTTATATCCGTCCTGAAATGAAGTTATAAAATCATCTGCCTGAGCTGTTTCGGCAGCCTCTTTTATATCTTTTTCGGATATATCCCGTCCGAAACGTATATTTTCTTCAATCGTATCCGCATACAGAAAATCATACTGCAGTGCCGAACCAAACATTTCATACAGTCTTTCCTTTTCGATTGTTCGTATATTCTCGCCGTTGATATATATAGCTCCGCCGCACACATCATAAAATCTCAAAAGTAATTTTATTACTGTTGATTTGCCCGAACCTGTCGCACCTATTATTCCTATTGAACCGCCTTTTGTTATCTCAAAGCTTATATTTTCCAGGTTGTTTTTCTTTCCTTTGTATGAAAATGTAACATTATCAAATTTTATATGCGCTCGTGTTTCTTTATCAGGATAGTCATTCTTTGATTCAACCGTAATTTCTTCTTCGGATTCAATAACCTCTCCTATTCTTTTGGCTGAAGCGGCACATTTTGTGTACATTACGAACATACGGCTGACAGACATCATTGCCATTGAAATATGAGTAAAATACTGAATGAATGCTATTACTGTTTCAGGACCAGACAATCCGTTTGACACCCTTACTGCACTTATTGCGATAACTGCAACAGTACACATATTCATAAAAAATGTCATTATAGGATTGACACTTCCCATTATTACCCCGGCACTTGTTTCATCTTTTACAAGCCCTTTATTGACCCTATCATATCTTTTATGCTCATAATCAGTTTTTGAAAGAGCTTTTATAACTCTGATTCCCTGTGCATCCTCTCTTACTACTCTTATCATTGAATCGGTAGACTTCTGAACTTTTGAATAAAGAGGAACACCTCTTTTTGATATTGTATAAACCGTCATAAATATAAAAGGAAGAATGGCTATCATTACAAGCGAAAGATGAGCATCCATAAATAGTGTTATTCCTATTCCTCCCAAAAGCATTATAGGTGCTCTGACACCCATACGCTGTATCATATTTATAAAATGATGCACATGATATGTATCGGTTGTTATTCTTGACTCAAGTGACGGAATTGTAAATTTATCCGTCTGTGCCGCAGAAAGTCTTAATGTTTTCATAAACAAATCCCTGCGCAGACTTTCAGCAAAATTCCTTGATACACGTGCCGCCATCCGGTTAGCTATAACATTAAAGATGCATCCTGTTGCCGCACAAGCAATCATTAATGCGCCCCAGAAAAGAATATCTCCTGCGCTGTGCTCTATAACGTTTGTTAAAATATGGCTCAAAATGTACGGAAGAAGCAATTCTACAAGAGTACCTGCAACTTTTATAGCGAGTCCAACAGTCATTCTTCCGTAAAATTTCTTTAAATAACGAAAAATTATTTTCACTTTTCTTCATCCTCCGGATAGATGATTTTCATTGAATTATCATAAATTTTATCCAATATATTGTTAAAGGTTTCAAATTCTTCTTTGGTTATTCCCTCTGCTATCAAAGAATTCCATTTTTTCGTTATGCCGTAAATTTCTTCAAAGTTATCTTCCATTTTTTGTGTGGGATATACAAGCATTTCGCGCTTATCGGTTTTTGAAACCTTTCTCTTTACATATCCGTTCTTTTCAAGATATGCAATGTGGCGCGTAACACTGCTTTTATTTATACACATATGCTTTGCAAGCTTATCCTGAGACAGACCGGGATTTCCGTGTATAGCCAGTATATAACTGTGATATACTCCCGGCAGACCGTCTTCTGACTGACAAAGTCTGTAAATTGCTTCGCATCTGCTTATTACATTCATTTTTCTCATTCCTGTTGCCATAATTACACCTCAATTTAATAGTTGCAGATGAAACTGTTTCATCTGCAACTATTTTAACATATACAAATATACACGTCAATAAAAAAATCACAATTTGCAATAAATATGTATTGACAAAATAAGCTATATGTTATATAATATCAACACAATATATAGTATGTTTATACATTACTGATGGTTTTTGTAGTATTTATCGTAAATTCACTGTTTTTACAGCAAACCGTCGGGGTGATTCAGTTATCTGTAACTGTCTTGCCCTTTTTTAATCTAAAAATATACTTTTCGAAAGGAGATTATTATATGACACATACAAACTGGAACAGCTTTAAGGGTGACCTTTGGAAAAATGAAATTAACGTTCGTGATTTTATTCAGTCAAACTATAAAGAATATACCGGCGATGACAGTTTTCTTGCCGGAGCTACTCCCCGGACACAAGCTTTAATGGAAAAAGTCCAGAGTCTTTTTGCTGAAGAAAGACAAAAAGGCGGCGTTCTGGATATAGACACCGAAACTGTGTCATCTTTAACAACTTTTGCTCCCGGTTACATAGACAAAGACAATGAAATAATCGTTGGTATGCAGACAGATTCTCCTTTAAAAAGAAGCGTAAATCCGTTTGGCGGAATAAGAATGGTCCGTCAGGCTTGCGATGCCTATGGATATAAATTAAGCGAAAAGGTTGAGCAGGCTTTCAGATACCGTACAACTCACAACGATGGCGTTTTCCGCGCTTATACGGACGAAATGCGCCTTGCAAGAAGATGCCATGTTATCACCGGACTTCCCGACGCTTACGGCAGAGGAAGAATTATCGGCGACTACAGACGTATTGCTTTATATGGAATTGACCGACTCATTGAAGAAAAACAGAAAGACAAAAGTGTAATTACCTCCGGTAATTTAGGCGAAGAAGAAATCAAAACAACAGAAGAATTAAAAAGACAGATAGTTTTCCTCGGATATATGAAAGAAATGGCAAAGATGTACGGATTTGACATAAGTGAACCTGCTTCAAATGCCAGAGAAGCTATTCAGTGGACATATTTCGGTTATCTTGCGGCAATAAAAGAACAAAACGGTGCAGCAATGTCACTGGGCAGAGTAAGTACATTCTTTGATATTTATATAGAGCGTGACCTTGCCAACGGTACTCTTACCGAAGAAGGTGCTCAGGAACTTATGGATGATTTCGTTATGAAGCTTCGTATTGCACGACATCTTCGTACACCTGAATACAATGAGCTTTTCGGCGGAGACCCAATGTGGATTACAGAAGCAATCGGCGGTATTGGTGAGAACGGAAAAACTCTTGTTACCAAGAACTGTTTCCGTATGATTAATACTCTTTATACTCTCTGCTCATCACCGTAACCG
>CAZMHL010000110.1:0-6553 GCA_964566065.1 uncultured Eubacteriales bacterium | reverse complement strand
AGTGCCTCTTGACGGCAGAGAAAAAATTGACGGCAAGGTTTATTTTGTAAATATGTCCCATACCGTTCACGGGCTTGTTTACAACAAGGATTTGTTCAAAGCTGCAGGACTTGTTGATGAAAATGGTGAACCAACACCACCGAAAACAACAAAAGAGCTCGTAGAGTATGCAAAAAAACTTACTGACACTTCAAAACAGGTTTATGGTCTGGGACTTCCTTTAAAGGATATGGGTTGGTCAATGCTCGGATATCCGGGATATGTTACCTTTAACGAAAATTCCAAAAACGGTGCTCTTTACAAGGTTGACTGGGAAAATGAAACCTATGAGTACACAGATCACTGGCTTGAATACATTCAGTTTGTAAAGGATGTAAAAAACAGCGGAGCAATTTTCCCCGGTGCTGAAGGTCTTGATAACGATACAATGAGAGCACAGTTTGCAGCAGGAAGAATAGGAATGTTCCTTGGTGCTTCCTGGGATGTAGGTGTTCTTACCGATCAGTTCCCCGCAAACTGCGACTGGGGTGTTGCACCCGTTCCCGTTTATGACGGCTATGAAAGATACATAAATTCTTCTTCAAGAACATCAGGCTATGTGTTCTCAAACAATGCGTTAAAATGCAAAGATAAAGCAATGAAAGTTTACAAATATCTTATGTCCGATGAAGTTTTGTTAAGACTTTACGAAGAAGGATTCTTTATCCCTATTAAAACTCAACTGCTTGATATGGCGGATGAGTCAAAATTCAAACCTCAGTGGGCAGAGTTTGCAAATCTTATGAAGGGACAGACTGAAACCAGAAAGCCTCAGATTGCTTTTCAGCTCGAAGGGGAGTCATCAAATATTAAAGCTCAGTATGTATGGCAGGATACGACAATTGATGCATCAGAATATCTTCTTGAACTTAAAGAAACATATACCTTTGCTTTAAGAAAGGGAATAAAAGATAAAACCATTGACAAAGCACTCTTTGTTCAGTGATATTCATAACACTAAAACAAGCAGACATATTGAATGTCTGCTTGTTTTTATCCGTTTATTATTTTGTTATTTCCATAATCCCAGCAGAGGACTTTTTTGGTTCTCATAAACATATCCGTATTATTGCCGATTCTTATAATCTTAAGGAGATTAACATTTGTGTCAACAGCTATAACACTGAAAGAATCGTAGGTTCTAGTTCCTCTTATTCTGTTTGCGTCCGACCATCTGCATTTCCAGGATGCGGCACGTTCAACAAGGCAGTTCAGAATACCGTGCGTGGTAAATGAAAAATAGTTTGCGTGTTCGTGTCCGCCCAGATGGCATATGTGCTTTCCACCCTTTTTCTTAAACTCTGCAATAAGGTGGTCAAATTCATATTCAACCTTTGCCTGAACCGGAGCATTAAGATTAAGTATCGTCTGAAATGGTGTGTCAACGGGCTCTGTAAGGGGATGAGTAGGCTCGTGGGAGGCGGTAATAACGTGAATTCTCTTTTCAAGGGCCTCATAAAGAAGTTTTTTAAGCCATAAATTTTGTTCCTCAAGCTGATAGTAGTCATTAAGTACGATAAGGCGAAGATTTGCCTGAGGAAAATCCTTGTAATAGTTCATTGCATATTCAGCATTCATAAAGTTAACATCCCAGCCATCTGTGTGATTAAAAAGACGCTCATACGCAGCTTTTGGATGAGGATTTAATTTCCCCTGAGCAATGTCATAGCAATCGTGATTTCCTGCACAGTTTAAAACGGGACGGACACATTTTAGGCCCTCTTTGTATAAATCAATATAATTCTCTTGGGTTGTACCGCAGTAGTCACCCGTGTGAAGTGCAAATTCAATGGTGTCGCTGTATTCGTTTATGTATTCCATAATGCGGTTCCAGTGTTCAAGGTGCCAGTGAATATCGGCAAAGTGAACAAACTGAAGGGGTAGGAATTTGTCTTCAAATCTCGAACTTCTCGGGTAAACAGACTGAATAACATAAGGCTCCATATCACGGTTAAGCTTCGCGACGGATGGAATTTTTTCATTTTCAGGTACAGGTATCATAAAAAACCTCCGTAAATTTTTTGTTAATTATAGAACCCGGCTTAGCTTTTGTCAATACAAAAACGGTCATCGTTTTTATACTTTTGGTTTATTACTTTGCAACTAATTTTACCAGATTTGGATTTACCGCTTTAACGGTAACCGGAATTGAATAGCCGTTTTTGAGCCTTATAAGAGCCACTGTCTGTTCTTCACCTCTGGTCATTTTGTCCTTGTTGATTGTAAAGCTGAAGAAGTATTTTCCGTCAGCTTCAAATGTTCCTGATGCTGGTGTTACGCTGAGCCATTTTATTGCATCAAGGATTTCTACTGTATAACCGGTTGGCTCAATGCTTCCTGTGTTAACTGTTACCGTTCCCGAGCCCTCGATAAAATATTTGTCAGCATTCATTTCAATCGGACGGAAGGGTAGGAAGTAATCATCGTTTTTGTACTCAAATGCGCCGATGTCGGGAGCGTCGCCATTAAAGTCGTCTGTCATATTAGGTATAATCATACCCTTGTCATTTGCAACAATATCGTAAAATGCAAGACGAAAATCTCCGTTTTTGAAATTTTTGTAGGACGGAAGTCCGAAACTACCGTGAAGCATTTCAAAAGATATGCCGCCGATGGTTGATCTTGCAGGAGAATAACTGCCGTCATCCTCGCGGACCGCAATTGCGTTATAATCGTAAACGTTATCACTCAGGCGAACGTTAGCATCAGCACTGATTGCTGTTGTGTTTTTGCCTACTACAACAATGTTGTTATAAGCAGTTGTAAAGTGGTGCTTTCGGTTGGTGTCATCACCGTAGCCTACGCCTTTTATTCCTGAACCGGGTGTTTCTAAAGTATTGTTGATAATAAAGGATCTGCCGTGAGAATGGGTGCTTCCGCCCCCTTGCTTGAAGTGAGGTGAGCTTACGAAATATTCGTCACCGCCGTTATAAAGCAGATTTCTGAAAATGTATGATGGGCCTGCTTTTGTGGGTGCCGTTGAAATGGTCGTATAGCTTTGCTCCATTCTGTTTTTGTAAAGACGAATGTTCATACTGCCGCCGTCAAGCTCAACTGAATCATCCTGGGCACCAAAGAGCATATTTCCGTAGATATCCGAGTCTCTTCCGATTCCGCCGTAAAAATCTCCGTTGCCGTTGCTTGTGATTGTGTCGTTCCATCTGTGGTCATCGCTGCCGATAATGTCGCAGTATCTTATAACGTTGTTTCCTCTTCCGTTAATGGATATTCCTCTTACGCCTTTAGGGTGAACGTGTTCCCAGGTAAGGCCGTTTTCAGTTCCGTTTTTCGGTCCTGTCCAGGCATTTGCCTTTCCCCTCGGGTCGTGTATGTAGCAACGGTCTATAAGGATGTCATTGGCATCTGTAATGTATATGCCCGAATCGTTGTCGGTGCTGCCTCCTTTTTCGTCAACGAAAAGAACCTCGTAGCCGTTTATATTGGCAGTAAGAGTTCCTTTTCTGCCCCAGTCTGAAATGTCAAAATTAACTAAATGAACTTCAGATGAATGGTTGCCGATGAAAACGCTGTTATTTCCGCCGCCCGTTACCGTAAAGTTCTCAAGTACAAGGTAATGACAGTCTGAAATAAGAACTGCTTCATAGCTTGATTTTGAGTATGTGTCTCCTGTTCTTTCACCGCCGTTTATAACCGTTTGTCCGTCGCCGACAATTTTAATGTAGCCGTCGGGTGTTCCCGATAAATGTTCAAGAACAAGTGAACCGTTTCTGTTTTTAACAATGTCTTTAAGCTTAACAATTTTTGCAATTGGAACATCAGAGGTTTTGGTTTTAAAGGTTGCAACGGAAACCTTTTCCTCAACGCCGTTCTTGTTTATAACCGCTTTAAAATCATACTCGGTGCCCTCTTTAAGCTCGGTTATTGAACCTCTGAACTGGCTGTGCTCGGCATCATACTGGTTTAAAACAGCACTTTTGAATTCGCTTTCGCCTTTTTCTTTGTAATAAACTATACATTCCGCTTTTGTTTCAAAATCAACTTCTGCTCCGTCCCAGTCAGGGTCTGCGTAAGCTACATAATAGCTTGTGTTCTCAAAAGTCGGTTTAATAAGTACATCTTCGGGTGAATAGAAAAATGGTTCGTATTGTTCACTGTACAATGCTTTGCTCTGCGATGTCCATGTGAAGGTAACAGGTTCGTATGCAACTCCGTCAACATAAGGGTAAACAGCACCGTCATATTCAACCGCTTCTCCCAATAAGGTTATGCTTGAGTAATATGTATTCTCTGACGGGACATAGGTAAAGTCATACGTGCTTTTCCAGTTTGAAGAGCTTGATGTTTTTTTATAGAAAAGCCTGAAGGTTACGCCCTCTTTAACATAATTGACTTTTACGGAGCAACTGCGCATAGCAGGTGCAACTTCAACGTTATCAGCAGAAAAATCTTCAAGCTTTCCTGCTGTTGCGGCGGGACGGTTCCGGTCTTCGTTCCATTTACCCGAATCCTGAACACTAATGCAGCTTTCATCAGATAAAATGCGTTTGCCGCCTGCAAGTCTTTCTGCCATTATGTAGCCCTGTTCCTTGGTAAGTTCATCATAAGCTGAAAATGTTCCGTCACCGTTACCGATCATTATGCCGTTGTCGCGCATAAGTGCAATGTATGGCATTGCCCAGACGGGAACATCATTTTCATTCAGACCTGATGTGTCAGCATTTGTGGGGTCAAGTCTCATTGCACGGGATACAATAACTGCAATTTCCGCTCTTGTAATTGTGTCCTCGGGAGTTGCGTTGCCGTTCTCATCACCGCTTATAAGTCCTGCCGCTTTTGCCTTTGAAAATTCGCTGTAATATGGCGAGTCATTGTCAATATCGTTAAAACCCGCAGGTGCCATACCAAGGTTCTTACATAGCTTGTTCATTATGGAAACAAATTCAAATCTCGGCATAGGGTTATCTTTATTTTCTTCTGTGTAGCCGTTAAAATTCTTGATAAGCTCAAGAAGATCCGAAGATTTGATTTCTCCGTCAATATTAACATCTGCAAGAGCAAGTGTGTTTTCATCAAATGACCGGTTAACAGATTTGTAACCGGCAATGTACCTGCCGAGCTTCTGCACATCCCATAGGTTTAAAACGCCGTCTTCTGCAACGTCTCCCAAAATTGTTGCACCTGCTGGAATGCCCGAAATAACAAGCATTATGCAAATTAAAATCGCAATGAAATTTTTCATATAATACATCCTTTACTTTATCTTAACTGCATTATAGCAAATAAAATTCTGCATTGCAATATGTTGTTTTAATAAAAAACAGATATATAGCCGAAGCTGCATATCTGTTTTGGTTAAGCTAAAGGTTCAAAGTCCGATGCAGGATGCTTGCAGAGTGGGCAAATAAAGTCTTCAGGGAGATTTTCACCCTCGTAAACATATCCGCAGATTTTGCATACATATCCTTTTTTTCTGCTTTCCTGCGGCTTTGGTTTAACGTTTTCATGATAGTATGTGTATGTCATTGAAGGCTCGGGGGAAATAACCTTTGCCTCGTCAACTGTGCAGATGAACATCCCGTGTGTATCAAGGTCAACATAGCTTTCAACCTTTAAAGAAAGAAAAGCATTGATGTACTTGGGAAGAACCGCAAGACCGTTTGGTGTTTGGTAAGGTTTGATTTCGCTGAACTTGTCCGTGTCCCTTCCGCTGGCAAAACCAAATGTTTTGAAAACCTCAAAAGGCGCATCAATGCTTAAACAGTTCACGTTCATAATCCCTTTTTCTTTAATAACATCGTGTGAATAGTTCTGCTTGTTGATTGTAACTGCAACTCTGTTGGGAGTGTCTGTTACCTGAACTACAGTGTTGACAATAAGTCCGTTGTCCCTCTGACCGTCGTTTGATGTAACAACGTAAAGTCCGTAGGACAGTTTGAATAAAGCTTCCTTGTTTACTGACATACTAAAATCTCCTTTAAAAACATTTCTCCAGTCGTTCTTTTTTACATTTTTCCTTGTTTTCGCATCTGTAGCAAATTTCGTTTTCGCAACCTCCTTTTTCAAAGAAGGTCACAATGTTGTGAGTTGTTGTTTCGGCAATGTTGCTTAAAGCCTCTTCGGTAAGAAATGCCTGATGGGATGTTACAATGACGTTTGGCATTGAAATAAGTCTTGCAAGGGTGTCGTCCTGAATAATGTGTCCCGAAAAGTCTTCAAAGAAAATATCCGATTCTTCTTCGTAAACGTCAAGACAGGCACCGCCGATTTGTTTTGATTTTATACCTTCCAAAAGAGCCTCCGAGTCAATCAGCGCACCTCTTGATGTGTTTATAACCATAGCACCCTTTTTCAGCTTTTTAATGCTCCTTTTGTCAAGCATATGATAAGTTTCATCGGTAAGCGGACAGTGGAAAGAAATAATGTCGCTTCCGGAAAAGAGGGTGTCAAGGTCAACGTAGTTAATGCCTGAATCTTTAACGGGGTACTTGTCATAGGCAATTACATTCATACCAAACCCCTTGCAGATGTCAATAAAAACTCTGCCGATTTTACC
>CAZMHL010000109.1:0-6558 GCA_964566065.1 uncultured Eubacteriales bacterium | reverse complement strand
AAGACAGTGTTCACAGGCTATACAGAGCTTGAAACCGAAGGAACAATCGTTGGTGTCAGCGGTGACCTTATCGCAGGCGAAGAAGGAATTATTGTAACAGATAAAACTTCTTTCTACGCTGAAATGGGCGGTCAGGCAGGCGACAGAGGTATAATTGAAAAAGACGGTGCCAAAGCAAAAGTTGTAAACACCAAGAAAAACGGCGATAACATTTATGTTCACTATGTGACAGTTGAAGAGGGCGAATTTGCAAAGGGCGATAAAGTAACTCTTAAGGTTTGCAAAAAGAACAGAATGGCAATCTGCAGAAACCATTCAACAACCCATCTTCTTCACAAGGCTCTTAAAGAAGTTCTCGGCGACCACGTTGCACAGGCAGGTTCAGAGGTTACAGCAAAGCATCTGAGATTTGACTTCTCACACTTTGAAGCAATGACACCTGCAGAACTTAAAGAGGTTGAAGCAAAGGTTAACAATGCAATACTTGAGGCAATGCCGATCGTTGTTCAGGAGCTTCCTATTGAAGAGGCTAAAAAGCTCGGGGCGGCTGCACAGTTCGGCGAAAAGTACGGCGAGGTTGTAAGAGTTGTGTCAATGGGTGATTACTCACTTGAATTCTGCGGAGGTACACATCTTGAAAATACTGCTCAGGCAGGACTCTTCAAAATTCTTTCAGAGGGCGGTGTATCAGCCGGCGTAAGAAGAATTGAAGCTGTAACAGGACAGGGTGTTCTTGATTACATTGCAGATAAAAATGCACTTATCGAAAGAACTGCAGAAACACTTAAATCTGCAATTCACGAAATTGACATAAAAGCAAAATCAACCGTAAACGAACTTAAAGAAGCAGGCAGAACAATTGACGAAATGCGTTCTAAACTTGCAGGCGGAATGGCAGACGAAGTTCTTTCTTCTGCAAAAGACGTTAAGGGAGTTAAGGTTATTGCGGCAGCTGTTCCTAATATGGGAATGGATGAAATGATGGTTATGAGCGACAAGCTCAAGGACAAGCTTCAGGGTGCAGGCGTTATTGCACTTGGTTCCGAAAAGGACGGCAAGGTTGCTTTCGTGGTAGTTGCAAACAAAGATGCTGTAGCACTTGGCGCTCATGCAGGCAACGTAATTAAGGAAATAACCAAAATTGCAGGCGGTAACGGCGGCGGTAAGCCCGACAGTGCAAGAGGCGGCGGAAAAGATGCTTCCAAAGTCAAAGAAGCTGTAGAGTTTGCAGTATCTGTTGTAGAAAGTCAGATTAAATAATTTATGTTAAACTCCGCATCGCAGAGTTTAACAAGGATCTATTATTTATTCTGTATTATCTCTTATCTGTTATCTAATATAAAGGAGTTTATTATGGATTGTATTTTTTGTAAAATAGCAAACGGCGAAATTTCGTCTTCCTTTGTTTATGAAGATGATAAAATCGTTGTATTTAAAGACATAAACCCTGTTGCTCCGGTGCATCTTCTTGTTGTTCCGAAGAAGCACATCTGCTGTCTTGACAAGCTTGAGACGGAAGATAAAGAGCTTATGGGTCACCTTATGCTTTCAATTCCTAAGATTGCAAAAGAGTTCCCCGAGCTTGAAAAAGGCTACCGCGTAATCAACAACTGCGGTGAAAATGCGGGACAGACTGTAAAGCATGTCCATTTCCACATTATAGGCGGACTTTCACTAGGCGAAAAACTTATTTAAAAAACACTTGACATATCACAGGTTTTGTTATAAAATATGTAATGTTATGTATATTGCTTTTAATATACCTATCAGGTATATGTATATAGCGGAGGGAGGGAAACCGAATGTCAGAAATTAAAATCAAGGAAAATGAATCCTTAGATAGTGCTCTTCGCAGATTTAAACGTCAGTGTGCTAAAGCAGGTGTTTTATCAGAAATCAGAAAAAGAGAACATTACGAAAAACCCAGCGTTAGAAGAAAGAAAAAATCTGAGGCAGCAAGAAAAAGAAAATTCAAATAAGGAATTCCTTAAGCACAAAACAAGTTACTTGTTTTGTGCTTTTTTCATGCCGGGATGTTAAAAACGCCTGGAACGCCCAAAGGCTACGAACAAACTTCACCTCTCGCTGTATTCATATACAGCTTCGGGTTCTGTTTGCTCGTTCCAAACGTTTTTTCCTATCCCTTTCAGAATGGAAAGGTTAATAACAATAACCTCTCATTTCACATTCCTCACTTTATTCATGCCGTAAAGCGAATCCCAGTTTCCGTCCGCCGCCATTTTTACATCGCGTATAAAAATGCCTTTAAATCCCATTCTTTTAATAAGATTATGCCTTTGGGAAACGCTTTTTACGTCATGAATCCATACAAGATGACCGTTAAAGGTGTAGTAGGATACTCCGCTTGCTTCGTCAGTGAAAATTCTGCTTGAGTGAACGTAGGAATTTAAAATTCCCTGGTTTACCGAAAGCGTATTTTTTTTACGGCTCTCAAAATCAAAATCTGTGCAGTACAGATTAAGTTCAATGTAGATATCCGTAAAATCCTTTAAGGAGGTTAATAAGTTTTCGTATTTCTTCAGGCTGAAAAGACCTGGCAGGCAGGGGCTTTCGGTGTTAATAATAACTGTATTTCCCGAAAGATAGTGGTTAATAAGCTTTCTGTCGGGAGGAATTATTACCGCCGAATTTTTAATTTTTCGGTATGTACGGTCGGTAAAATCGTAAAAACCGTCAACCACTCTGTCAACGTGCTTTAAAAGTCTTTCCTCCTTTTCCTTTAAATATCCCAAAATTTCAAACACGGAGGTACAATATCCTTTCTTGTATTTTATTAATAAATATGTTAAAATTAGATGAATTATGCATGAGTAGGGGCGGATGTCATCCGCCCAGGATACTCCGTCAATCAACGAAAGGTAAAAACAATGAAAAAGCTATATCCCAAATATAAATATGAAAGCATTGAAAAAATAGATTTTGAAATGCTTAAAAATGAGGGAATAAAGGGAGTTGTTTTAGATATTGACAACACCCTTGTTGAACCTCACACACCCGTTGCCGACGAAAGAACGGTTAATTTTGTTGAGTTTCTCAAAAAAGAGGGGTTCAGGGTTTGTATTGTTTCAAATAATATTTACGAAAGAGCAAAAAAATTTGCAGACTCAATTCCCGTTGACTTCATCTGCGACGGCAACAAGCCTGCAAAAAGACCTTTTTATCTTGCCCTTGAAAAATTAAAGCTTGAGGCGAAAGAGGTTGCAGTTGTAGGCGACCAGATTTTCACCGACGTTCTCGGTGCAAACAGATGGGGATTTGTTTCGGTTTTAGTTAAACCTGTCTGTAACAAAGAGGGATGGTTTGTAAAATTCAAACGAATATTTGAACGATTTATCGTCAGATGGTGAATATGTAGGGGCACCCCCTACGTGGTCGCCCGTTCGATTAAAAACAACGAAAGGAATTTATTTATGATAAGAATAGGAACAGCGGGAAATCCCGATGAATTTTACGAAAGCGGTAAAAAGTCAAGCTTTGAAATGCCGCTCTGGCTTAAAGAAAAAGGACTAAATGCATATGAATATCAGTGCGGAAAGGGCGTAAAAATCACGCAGCCAACAGCAGAAAAAATAGGAGCAGAGGCAGAAAAAAACGGCATTGCCCTGTCGCTTCACTCCCCTTATTTCATAAGCCTTTCTTCTGTCGAAGAGGAAAAAAGAATAAAAAGCGTTGATTATATAATGCAGTCTTTAAATGCCGCAAAAATGCTGGGCGCAAAAAGAGTGGTTGTTCACTCGGGCTCCTGTGCAAAAATTTCAAGGGAAGAAGCACTTGACCTTGCAAAGCAAACCCTTACAATGGCTCTTGAAGAACAGAAAAACAACGGCTTTGAGGATATTCTCCTTTGTCCCGAAACAATGGGTAAGGTTAATCAGCTTGGCACAGTTGATGAGGTTCTTGAAATGTGTACCCTTTCAGAAAGACTTGTTCCCTGCATTGACTTCGGGCACATAAATGCAAGAGAATTCGGTTCATTAAAGACTTTTGAGGATTTTGAAAATATAACCGACAAAATTCATAACAAACTCGGCGAGGAAAGAGGAAGAAAATTCCACGTTCATTTTTCAAGAATAGAATTCACCGTCCCCGGAGGAGAAAAGAAGCATATTCCCTACAGCGACACATCTTTCGGTCCTGATTTTGACCCCTTTGCGGAGTTGATTGTTAAAAAGAAGCTTGAGCCTTTCATAATTTGCGAATCTCCCGGAACCCAAGGGATAGATGCATTTACTTATAAAACATTGATTGAGGCGGTTAAAAATGCGTAAACAAAAATTACTTGAAGCGTCGGGAAATATCCCTGTTTATATCACCGACCCTGCGGATATGAGATATTATTCGGGCTTTACGGGCGAGGGCGCGGTTATAATTTCAGAAAACGAAACAATAATTCTGACTGATGGAAGATATACCTTTAAGGCAAAGGAAGAAACCCAAAATGCCATTGTTGAAAATTGCATCAGACACGGCGAATATTTAAAGGGGAAATATGAAAGAATATATTTTCAGCCGGATAGCCTTTCATTTAAGAAGTACAGCTATTTGAAAAGCAATGACGTAAATTTAATTCCTTTCGGAGTTGATTTTGATATGCTCCGCAGCATAAAAGATGATGAAGAGCTTGACTGTCTTCGTATGGCGGCAGCAATCGGCGACAAGGTTTTCCATAAAATTCTTGAAGAAATAAAGGCTGGAGTAACCGAAAGGGAAATTGCTGCAAAAATTGATTATTACATCAAAGAATTCGGCGGTGAAAAGCCCTCTTTTGAAACGGTCTGTGTTTCGGGGGTAAACTCCTGTATGCCTCACGGCGTCCCGACAGACAAAAAAATAGACAACGGTGATTTTGTTACAATGGATTTCGGCAGCGTTTTTAACGGCTACTGCTCCGATATGACAAGAACAGTTGCAGTTGGTTTTGTGACCGATGAGATGAAAAAGGTTTACGACGTAGTTTTAAAAGCACAGGAAACGGCACAAAACCTTGTCTGTGCAGGTAAAAGCGCAAAGGAAGCCGACGGGATTGCAAGAAAAATAATTGAAGAAAACGGCTATGGTGAAAATTTTTCTCACAGTCTCGGTCACGGTGTGGGACTTAAAATTCACGAAAAGCCGAATCTGTCACCGCTTTCCGAAAGCGTTCTCGTTAAAAACAACGTTGTAACCGTTGAACCGGGCATATACATCGACCGGAAATTCGGTGTAAGAATTGAAAATACGGTGATTGTGGGCGAAAAAGGAAGCGAAAGTCTGCAAAAAGCAGGAAAAGAATTGATAATATTATAAATAATACTTGAAATTTCTGCTAATTTATTATAGAATATATACGTATAAATATTATTGGAGGTTTTTTACTTATGATATCAGCAGGTGAATTTAGAAATGGCGTTACATTTGAATTTGAAGGTAACGTATATCAGATTGTTGAATTCCAGCACGTAAAACCCGGTAAGGGAGCAGCTTTTGTAAGAACAAAGCTTAAAAATGTTATAACGGGCGGAGTTGTTGAAAAAACATTCAGACCTACAGAAAAATGCGAAAAGGCTATGATCGAAAGAAGAGATATGGCTTTCTCATATTCGGACGGTGATCTTTATTATTTTATGGATCAGGAAACTTTTGATATGATGCCGCTTTCAACCGAACAGGTTGGCGACGCTCTTAAGTTTGTTACAGAAAATATGGTTTGCAGAATTCTTTCCTACAAAGGAAATGTATTCGGTATCGAACCGCCTACATTTGTTGAGCTTACTGTTGCTGAGACAGAACCGGGTGTTAAAGGTGACACAGCTACAGGCGCAACAAAACCTGCAACACTTGAAACAGGTGCAACAATTATGGTTCCTTTGTTCATTAACGAAGGCGAAAAAATCAGAATTGATACACGTACCGGCGAATATATGGAACGTGCATAATTAAATTTTAAAGAAAGGTGTGTATTAAATGAGCACTTTAAAAGAAAAAGCAGAATTCCTTAAAGGTCTTGCAGAAGGTCTTGATCTTGATGCAAGCAAGAAAGATAATAAACTCGTAGCAAGAATGCTCGAAATCATTGACGAAATGTCAGAAAGAATTGACGACCTTGAAGCTTACATCGATGAACTCGATGCAAAGGTTGACGAAATCGACCAGGATCTCGGCGAACTCGAAAAATTTGTTTATGACGATGACGACGAATACGACGATGAAGATTATGATGATTTTGATGACGACGATGACGTTTATGAATTCACCTGCGACAATTGCGGTGATGCAGTTTATGTAGACGGCGAATATCTTGACGACAACGAACAGATTGTTTGCCCAAGCTGCGGTGAAGAAATCAAAATTGACCTCGAATGTGACGGCGATTGCTGTAACTGCGAAGAGTAATTTTTAAAACGAACCCGAGAGGGTTCGTTTTTTTAGTGAATAGTTAAGAGCTAAGAGTGAATAGTGTCGGTCAAACGGGGATGTAAAAAAAGTCCGGAACGCCAAAAGGTCGGAATAAGTATATATAAGGCTATATAAAACTTATAGTATTTATAACTAAATGCA
>CAZMHL010000108.1:0-6565 GCA_964566065.1 uncultured Eubacteriales bacterium | reverse complement strand
TAAAATCCTGCGAGGGTTAAACTTCGTACCGGTTCGATTCCGGTCTTCGGCACCAGAAAAAAACCGTTAACTTTGATGCAAAGTTAACGTTTTTTTCAATGATGTTTGCCTTTGGCAAAAATATTGAAAAAATCAAAAACAAAATGGGTCTTGACTAAAACACTATACCAAAGTAAAAAAACTGCCGACGACGGCAGTTTTTTTCTTATTCACTTCAGCTACGCACTTTTTGATTATTTCAGTTTGAAAATTACAAATCTTATCACATTTTCGTTATTTGCTGCAGTGTCTTTATAAAGAATAGTGTTGCTTATATTATCAATATCAAACAGTTCTATTCCTTCATTGCTCACATATGTAAGTGAGCCGTCTTTATTCTCAGCGTAAAATTTAGTTTCACTGTCAATTTCGTATGTAATTGTTCCTACTGTAAGCTGTGTCTGCGAAATATTCCTGATTGCTCCGCCGTTTACAACCCCCTGAAGTTTATTGATATCAAAAACTCTGTTATTAAGCGTAAGATACATAACCGGTGTATCCAGATCAACTTTAAATTTCAAAAGGCTTATTGTTCTTCCGTCTGCATACATAGGAGTATAGGGATTAACAGTTTCTCCGTTCTCATTTATAGTGTATATAAGTTGTTCGTTTTTTGCCTGATTATCGGTTAATGATTCTCTGACATAAGGAGCGTATTCACCGGTCTTGGTATTCTGAATTCTAATATTCTGAAGAAAACCAAAACTGTAATTCTTTTTGGTTGCATTGTTCAAAATGAGTATGGAAACCTTCTTGTTTTCATCAAGCTTTGTGCAAAGAAGTTCATAAGTTGTAAGTTTAGTAGCAGAAATTTCAGACAAATCAACTTTTTTTACCTTGGGAATAAAATCTTCACTGTTGATATGAGTTACATCAAGGATTACACAGTTATCAGCAAGCTCATAGTCACCTATTTTCCTGTTCTGCTTATCTACCGTTCCCGTTACTTTTTCATATTCGGCGGTGAGAGAAGATGCTGTAAATACATTATTCTCGAAGCTTTTTACATATACATATCTTCCGAGATATCTTACACTGTCTGCTGTAATTTCGCATTTTTTAAGATAACCGTTGTCAAAGAGCACCCAACCGCTGTTATAGGTAGATGATTTTTTGTCTTCAAGACAAGAAAGAATTATTGCGCCTTCGGAATAGCTTTCCGGAATGGTATAACCGTCTTTATAGCTTGAAATCATAACTGTTCTTGTGGGATCATCCCAGTCAACCTTTACGCCAAGGCCTTCAGCGATGGCGCGGACCGGCACAAGTGTTCTTCCGTTTATTTCAACTGCCGGACTGTCAATTATATTTTTAACGCCGTTTACGGTCATTTCATTACTGCCGATCTGAAGGGTTATTTTATTTCTGTTCCCTTCAGCCGTTATGATCTCTGTTGCTTCTTCGTAAGAAACATTCATATTGAAAGTTTCAAATATTTTACGAAGCGGTACCATTGTTCTCTGATTTATAAGCTGTGGCTGAACATCAAACTCAAGCTTGTTTCCATCCATAAGAACAGTGATATTTTCTTCGGCAGATACACATACCGTCAAAGAAAACATCACAATAAAAATAAAAACTGATGCAAATATTTTTTTCATATTATTGCCTCCCTCTTTTTATGTACATATTTTAACATAATATCAGTTCAATTGCAATATTGACTAATGCACAAAGATATAATATAATTAATAGGCACTAAAGTTTTACCGGAGGACAAAATGAACATAACATTAATAGGCATGGCAGGAGCAGGTAAGACAACCGCAGGCAAACAGCTTGCCAGAAAGCTGAAAATGAGCTTTGCGGACACAGACAGACTGCTTGAAGAAAAGTACGGCAAAAAACTTAATGAAATAATAAACGAGATGGGCTCTTCAGAATTTATAAAGCTTGAAGATTCGTTTATTTCGTCTCTTGATTTTGAAAATACGGTTATTGCAACAGGCGGCAGCGCTGTTTACGGCAAAAACGCCATGGAGCATTTAAAAAACATAAGTAAGGTTATATATCTTGACGTTCCTTTGTGGAAAATAAAACTCAGAGTAGCTGACTTTGAAGGCAGAGGGGTTGTTTCGCAAAAAGGAAAAACACTTGAAGAAATATTTTTTGAAAGACTCAGGTTTTACAGAAAATACAATCATATTGCAATTAAATGCAAAGGCAAAAAAATCAGTCAGATTACAGATGAAATCATTGACAACCTTTAAATAGTGTGCTATCATTGTTTCAGCAAAGTAGGGATTTACGCGTTAAGTGAGAAGAAAACGGGAAGTTGTTTCTTCTACGAAAAGCCTTTTGGCTTGCGGTGTATTTTCCGCATTCCGTTGCAGAAAGAGAACATAAATCCATCCCTTTTTGCAATTATGCAGAAAGGGTTTATTTTTATGAAAAACAAAATTTCGGTTAAAAAAATCAGTGTACTTGCAATGCTTACCGCACTTACGGTAATTCTTGCAATTTTCTGTACCCTCAGAGTAGGAAATGCAATCAAAGTTCCGTTTAAGTTTATTACTGTTTTTATTACAGCAGCAATGTACGGACCTCTGTGGGGCGGCGTTGTCGGAGCACTGGGAGATATTCTTAATTCGGTGCTGGTGCCTGTGGGTGCGCCCTTGCCTCAGATTACGGCTGTAGAGTTCTTGTACGGATTTCTTTTCGGTGTGTTTTTCTATAAAAAACAAGACAAAGGTTATTATATAAACACCGTTATTTGTGCTTTTGTGCTCACAATCATTGATATAACCCTTATGTCTTATATACTCACATCCGTGGGTTATTTCCCGTCTTTTTCTGTTGCAGTAACTGTAAGATTTTCTGCATCGGTAATTAAATTCTTTATGTATATCATTGTTTGTATTTTACTGAAAAAACATCTTGTTACTTTTGAAAGGCTGATAAACAAATGAGTAACTTTTTAAAATACGCCAACAGCTTCCAGACGAAGTCAAAACTTGGACTTGAAAGAATATCTTATCTTGTGCAGTTGCTTGGCAATCCGCAGAAAGATATAAAATTTATTCACGTTGCAGGCACAAACGGAAAAGGTTCAGTATGCGCCGTTATAAGCAAAACGCTTTCTCTTGCGGGTTTTAAGACAGGGAAATACATTTCCCCTAATATGGTAAAAGTAAATGAACGAATCTCCATTGACGGAAAAGACATAAGCGATGAAGATATGGCAAGAATTATCTCGTCGGTTGAAAAAGCCTGTGAAAAACTTGAAAAAGATACGGATGAAAAACCCTCACAGTTTGAAATATGGACCGCTACTGCTTTTTGCTACTTTAAAGAGCAAAAGTGCGATTATGTTGTTCTGGAAACAGGACTCGGCGGAAGGCTTGATGCAACAAATGTTATCGGCTCCCCCGTTTTAAGCATAATAACAAAAATTGCCGTTGACCACACCGATTATCTTGGAAACACACTTTATGAAATTGCAGGAGAAAAAGCAGGAATTATAAAAGAAAACTGTCCTGTTCTGACAACTTGCCTTCAGGAAGAAGATTCTGTTCGTGCAATAAAAGAAAAATGTAAAAAGACAAACAGCAGACTTTTCTTTACAGAAAAATGGTCAGAAGAAAAAACAGAAGGTCTCTCGGAAGTCTTTTCGTACAAAGATATAAAATCTTTAAAGTCGGGTCTTTGCGGGTACTATCAGCTTGAAAACGTTTGCATCGGTGTTGAAGCATTAAAAATTCTCGGCATTGATGAAAATTATATAAGACAAGGTGTTTTAGAAGCAAAAAACATCGGCAGATTTGAAATATTAAAAGAAAATCCATATCTTATTTATGACGGAGCTCACAATGTAAACGGAGCTACAGCACTTGTTTCAAACTTAAAAAGATATTTTGATGAAACTCACGAATTTACCTTTATCTGTGCATTTATGGCAGACAAGGACATTGATGAAATATTAAACCTTTTAGCAGACTCGGGCTTTAAAAACAGAGTTACTTTTAACTGTACAACCGTATCTGACAACGAAAGAGCAATGCCCGCCCAAGCCCTTTGCGGAATGCTTTTGAAAAAGGGATTTACGGCAACCGCCTTTGACACAATTTCAGAAGCTTTAAAAAATGCGGAAAGCAAAGGCAAAGACACTGTCATTTTCGGTTCTTTGTACTTATACAAAGATTATAAAAGCATTTAAAAAAGGGAGGTGTAAATAAATTTACACCTCCCTTTTATTTTTCCTTGGATTTTGAGAAAACAGCACCGAAATAACCGAAAACTATTGCGGCACATATTCCTGCGGCTGAGGCGGTAAAGCCTCCTGTGAAAATCCCTGGTATTCCTTTTTCCGAAACTGCCTTTTTTACACCGTTTGCAAGGGTGTTTCCAAATCCTGTGAGAGGAACAGTTGCTCCTGCACCTGCAAAATCCACAAGCTTGTCATACCAGCCAAAAGCACCGAGAATTACCCCTGCAACAACATAGGTTACAAGTATCCTTGCAGGTGTCAGTTTAGTTTTATCAATCAAAATCTGTCCTATTACACAGATAATTCCACCAACAACAAAAGCTTTTACAAAATCCATCTAATCTATCCTTTCTATTGCAACAGCGTGGGCAACCCCCGGTATACTGTCACCCTGATATGAACTCGTAGGACTCATAAGAGCACCTGTTGCAACAAGAAGCACTCTGTTTATTTCGCCCTTTAAAAGCTTTTTGAAAATATATCCCGAAAAGACAGAGGCACAGCATCCGCATCCCGAACCGCCACAGTGTACATCCTGTTCTTCAATGTCATAAATTTCCATTCCGCAGTCAATATATCTGTCTTTAAAATCAAAACCTTCTTTTTCAAGCTGTTCTTTGGCAATTTCGTGACCGAGTTTACCAAGATCTCCTGTTGCAACTATGTCATAATAATCCGCATCAATTTTTCTGTCTTTAAAATGAGCTGATATAGTATCTATTGCCGCGGGTGCCATTGCCGCACCCATATTGTTCATATCCTTTATTCCGAGGTCAACTATTTTACCGGGAGTTATATAGGTTATTGCAAAAGGAGAACCTTGTTCGGACAGAAGCGCGGCACCTGAAGCTGTAACCGTCCATTGGGAAGTCGGCGTTCTCTGTCCCCCATATTCAAGAGGAAATCTGAACTGTCTTTCGCTTGAACAGAAATGGCTTGAGGTTACTGCTATTGCATTTTTGGCGTAACCTCCGTCAACTGCCATAGATGCAAGACAAAGTCCCTCGCAAAAGGTTGAACAGGCACCGTAAAGACCGAAAAAAGGGATTTCATATTTTAAAAGTCCGTAGCTTGTACCTATACACTGATTTAAAAGGTCACCGCCGTATATGAGATTAACATCTTCACTTTTAAGTCCGCATTTGTCAATCAGCATACCCACAGCCTGCTTCTGCATTTCGCTTTCAGCTTTTTCCCAGGTATCCACGCCGAAACGCTCTTCTTTTACTATTGAGTCAAAATACTCTCCAAGTCTTCCGCCGGACTCTTTTTTTCCTGCTATTGATGCAGTGTTTACTATTCTCGGTTTATTTTTCAATTCTATTGTTCTTTTCATTTTTCACCCCCTACAAAAACAGGAAAACTATTCCGCACAGCACCGACGCAATTATCCCGTAGGTTATTACAGGTCCTGCGATTTTAAAAATGTTTGCCGCAACACCGAAAACAAATCCCTCATCCTTAAATTCTATTGCAGGCGATACAACCGCATTTGCAAACCCGGTTATGGGTACAAGAGTTCCTGCGCCTGCATGCTTTGCGATTTTATCATAAATCCCGACAGATGTAAGAAAAGCACTTAAAAACACAAGACTTACACTTGTAAGCGCTCCTGCATCAAGCTTTTCAAAGCCGAAATAAATATACATCTTCATCAAGAGCTCACCGAGAGTGCAGATTGCACCACCCACTAAAAATGCCATAATACTGTTTTTCAATATTGGCGAATTTTGTGCTTTTTTCTCTACATATTTTTTATATTGCGATTTATTCATATCCATAATCATCACCATTTACTAGTATGGATTAAAAATTAAAAATAATGCAGAAATTCACCTATTGATAATTTTATTCTTTTGTGATAGAATAAAATTTGTCAGACAAACTAAATAATAAAAAAGTATTCAGATATCATTTTAAATGTATATCTTTGTTTTTATGTACTCAAAATATCCTATGAATTTGGCAAAAACGCCGATTCCCACAAGAGGATATTTTGGATAATTGAATACTTTTTAACTACGGTTTGTCTGACAACAACCGTGGGATAAGCGTTTTTCAGTGCATCAGCTTCGGTTGGTGCACTTTTTATTTTTGTGGGGGAAAATTATGAATAAACAAGCTGAATTTACCTGCTGTGTTTTCGGGCACAGAAAAATAAATGAAACTGCAGAGCTGACAAAAAGGCTGACTAAAGCTATTGAAGAATTAATTACAGGCAGGAATGTAAACACTTTCCTGTTCGGCAGTAAAAGCGATTTTGACAGCTTATGTCTTAAAATCGTTACTGAATTAAAAGAAAAATATCCGCACATAAAA
>CAZMHL010000107.1:0-6618 GCA_964566065.1 uncultured Eubacteriales bacterium | reverse complement strand
AAGAATCGCCCGCGGGACATTCGTGAATGTCCCCTACAATTTTTTTGTCCCTGACCTGACAAAAGCATAAATACTAATTCATCATTATTAAAAGTGAAAAAGGAGAACTAAAATGAGCAGAAGCGGAAAAGCGGTGGAAAATCACCATAAAGGGTGCAATTGCGCACAGGCGGTTGTGTGTGTATTTGCGGATAAATTAGGGTACAGTGAGGATGAATTGTTCAGACTTACAGAGGCTTTTGGCGGAGGAATGGGCGGAACACAGGGTGTTTGCGGTGCAGTAAGCGGTATGGTTTTGGCAGCGGGAGCAATTAAAAGCTGCGGACTTGGCAAGCTTCCCGAAACAAACAAGCGTCAAAGCTATGATTTTGCCTGCGGACTTATGAATGAATTTCAACACAGAATAGGTTCAACTGTATGCCGTGAAATAAAGTGCAAACAGCTTCGTTCATGCGACGGATGTATTGAAGAAGCTGTTAAAATTCTTGAGGAAGCTCTGAACGTCTGAATTATATTTTGGAGAAACATATGATAAAATCAAAAGAAACATTATACGGACTTATGGTGCTTGGCGCCGGAAGTCTTTGGGGAACAATGTCAATATTTTCAAAAACGCTTACCGAAGGCTACGGCTTTTCCGCAACAGAGGTTGTAATGCTTCGGGCGCTTTCCTGCTTTTTAATTGTGGGAGCCGTAATTCTTTTTACCGACAGAAGTTTGTTTAAAATAAGAATAAAAGATATATGGATGTTTCTCGGTTCGGGAATTTTGAGCATTGCATTTTTCAACATCTGCTATTTTACCGCAATTAATCTGGTGGGTGCGTCAACGGCGTGTATTCTTTTATACACATCTCCCGTGTTTGTAATGCTTATGTCGGCTGTGTTCTTTAAAGAAAAAATAACTTTGGTAAAGATTTTGTCAATGATACTTGCATTTTTTGGCTGTGTTATGGTTCTTGCCAAAAACCTGAATGTAAACGTTCCCGGTGTGCTGGTCGGAGTTATGTCGGGATTTGGTTATGCCCTTTACAGTATTTTCGGCAAGTTTGCGGCAAACAAAAAGTACAGCTCGCTTACAATTACCTTTTATTCCTTTTTAATTGCATTTTTGTTCCTTGCACCGATGTGTGATTTTTCCCGTATGGTAAAATGCTTTGCCCTTGACGGATATTCTTACATCTGGGTGCTTATGACGGGAATAATTGTAACCGCAATTCCTTATTTTCTTTACACAAAGGGAATAGAAAACATTGAAAATTCAAAGGCGATAATTATTGCCTCAATTGAACCGGTGGTTGCAACAGTTGTGGGTTTAATATGCTTTAATCAGGGGATAACCCCGCTCGCTTTTTTGGGTATAATTACAGTTATAATTTCTATAACATTAATGAATTCAAAATTGGAGAAAAAGTATTGACTTTTTAAAAGATATATGATAACATATACAGTATTGTATGGCTTTATTTGGAGTAGGAGGTGTATTTCACAATGTTAAGAACATATCAGCCTAAAAAGAGACATAGAGCAAAAGAACACGGTTTCAGAAAGAGAATGGCTACTGCTAACGGTAGAAAGGTTTTGGCTAGACGCAGAGCTAAATGCAGAAAGAAATTGTCAGCATAAGGACGTGTTTTTTACACGTTCTTTTTGTAAGAAACGAAAAAAATGGAAACAATTAAAGAAAACAGATTATTCCGAAAAGCTTACAACAAGGGTTGTAAGTGTATTTGCGGTGAATTTGTTTTATATTGCCTGAAAAATAATCAGGGTGAGAATTTTTTAGGCATAACGGTAAGTAAAAAGCTTGGAAAAGCTAATATCAGAAATAAAGTCAGACGAAGAATTAAAGAAATAATCAGATTGAATGAAGAGAATATCAAAACAGGATATTTTATTGTTGTCGTAGCAAGAACCAGAGCGGTATTTTCCGACTACAGTCAGCTTGAAAAAAGTCTGCTCGGTTTGCTTGAAGAGGCGAAGCTTATAATATGAAATACGCATTGATATTTATTTTGAAATTTTATCGGAAGTTTATTTCGCCGTTAAAGGCACCTTGCTGCAGGTTCAGCCCTACCTGCTCCGAATATGCGCTTTTAGCCGTAGAGAAGTACGGATTTTTCAAGGGCTTATTTTTATCAGTAAAAAGAATATTGAAGTGTCACCCGTTCCACAAGGGCGGTTATGACCCTTTGCCATAAATTGTTTCTTTAAGGAGGAAACATCTTGAGTGCATTCAGCTATTTGATAACTACACCGCTTGGATATATAATCAGTTTTATATATTCACTCGTTAAAAATTACGGTATTACCATTATACTTTTCACAATAGTAGTGAAATTGCTCATGCTGCCTCTTGCGATAAAGCAGCAGAAGTCAATGGTTGCAATTCAGAAGCTTAATCCTGAGCTTGAAGCGTTAAGAAAGAAATATGCAAACGATCAGCAGAGATTAAGCCAGGAAACCATGAAGGTTTATCAGAAGCACGGCGTAAGTCCGACAGGCGGCTGTCTTCCGTTACTTATTCAGTTCCCCATAATCATCGGTCTTTATCAGGTTGTTACAAGACCCCTTCAGTACATTATGCACATGGGAACAGATGTAATTCAGAAAGTTGCGGACATTCTTCTTGAAGCAGGCAAAATTGACCAGACCGTGGCAACTCAGGCTTTAAAACAGACACAGATTACTGTTGCCCGCGCAATGGCAGACAATGCCGGTCTTATTGAAGAAAAAATCGGTTCTGCAGTTTCAGCAATCAATTTTGATTTCTTCGGACTTGACCTTGCACTTACACCGAATTTCGGACAAGTAAGTCTTTTGTGGTTAATTCCGATTCTTTCAGCTTTGACAGCTTACCTTACAAGTGTAATAACAACAAAGCTTTCAGGAAACAGTCAGCAGTCAGAACAGATGAAATCAATGAACATAATGATGCCTCTTATGTCGGGATATTTTTGCTTTATTATGCCGGCAGGTGTAGGTGTTTACTGGATAATGAGTAACGTTATTCAGCTTGTTCAGCAGGTTGTTTTAAACAAACTGCTTGTTAAGAAAAGTGAGAAAGGAGATGTAGTAAATGGCAAAAATTGAAGCTAAAGGTAAAAATTTAGACGAAGCAAAAAAAGCAGCAGCGGCAGAACTTGGCGTTGATGTTGACGATATACTTTATGAAGTTATTGAAAATGCAACTTCAGGCTTTTTCGGGATTAATGCCAAACCCTGCATTATTTCAGCATGGCTTGAAGAGGAAGAAATTTTGTCAGTAACAGAAAAAGCAAAACCGGCACAGGCGGAAAAGAAAAGGGAAAAGAAGGAAGAAAAGAGAACAATTGCATGCTCTGAAAAAGATGCAGAAAAGGCAGAAGAATTTTTGAACAAAATTCTTTCACTTATGAATGTTGAAGCATCACTTAATGTTTCAAAAGAAGAGGACACTCTTAACATTGAGGTAAGCGGAGAAAATATGGGTGCGGTAATCGGCAGACGCGGTGAAACACTTGATGCGCTTCAGTATCTTACAAGCATTGTCGTAAACAAAGATAAAAACGATTACACCAAAATCAGTCTTGATGCAGAAAACTACAGAAAAAAGAGAGCGGATGCTCTTGAAAAGCTTGCAAACAAGGTTGCTGATAAGGTTGTAAGAAACAGAAGAAACTTCACTTTAGAACCAATGAATCCTTTTGAAAGAAGAGTAATTCATTCAACACTTCAGAGTAACAGTCTGGTTACAACATACAGCATCGGAGAAGAACCTAACAGACGCGTTGTTGTAAGCCTTTCAAAGTAAGGAGTATTAATTTGAGTACAATAGCTGCAATATCAACACCTTTTGGAACAGGTGGCATTGCTGTTATCAGAATAAGCGGAGATGAGGCGTTTTGTATTACTGACAGATTTTTTACCTGTCATAAGGCAAAACGCCTTTTTGAACTCGATGCAAACACAGCGGTGTTCGGAAAAATTACAGATAAAGATAACAATGTTGTTGACCATGCGGTGGTAACGGTTTTCAAGGAACCCAACTCCTTTACGGGGGAGGATACCGTTGAAATTTCCTGTCACGGCGGAATTTTAATAACAAAGAAAATCTTAAAGCTTGCAATAGAAAACGGTGCAGTTCTTGCAAACAGAGGCGAGTTCTCAAAAAGAGCTTTCATAAACGGAAAAATCGACCTTGTTCAGGCGGAGGGCATAATTGATTTAATTAACTCCGAGTCGGAAAAGGGAGCAGAAACCGCTGTTTTTCAGCTTGAGGGCAGACTTTCAAGCAGGATTAACGGATTAAGGGATATGCTTTTAAACATTTCCGTAAATCTTCAGGCGGAAATTGATTTTCCCGATGAGGGAATCAATGAGCTTTCAACTGATGAAATAAAGGAAATGCTTAAAAATGCATCCGGCGAGCTTAAGCTTCTTCTTGACACTGCGGACTACGGCAGAATTGTTAAAAACGGTTTGCCTGTTGCGGTAATAGGAAAGCCGAATGTAGGTAAATCTTCACTTTTGAATGCTCTTTCCGGTCAGGAAAAAGCAATAGTTACCGATATAGCAGGAACTACGAGAGATATTGTTGAAGAATATGTAAATATAGACGGCATTGCAGTTAAGGTTATGGACACCGCAGGAATAAGGGAAACAGAAGACAAAGTAGAACTTATCGGTGTTGAAAGAAGTGTGGAGGCGGCAAAAAATGCAGCACTCGTACTTGCGGTTTTCGACGGAAGCAGACAGCTTGATGACGAAGACGGCAAAATCCTTGAATTTATAGAAAATAAAAGACATATCAAAATAATAAACAAATCTGACCTTCAGCAGAAATGCGGACTTGATGGAATTTCAATTTCAGCTAAAGAATATGACGGAATTGAAAATCTTATGAAAGAGATAGCAAAGGAAGTAAGCAGAGGCAGTGAAGGCTTTGATGAAGAGGTTATAACAAACGAAAGACATATTGAATGTCTTGTGAACTGTAAAAACTATCTTGACAACGCGGTAAAATCCCTGGACGGAAGGATGCCCGTTGACCTTATTTCAATTGATGTGCAGATGGCGGTTGAGGCTCTTGGTGAAATTACGGGTATGACCGTATCCCAGGAGATAGTTGATAATATTTTCAAAAGCTTCTGTGTAGGAAAATAGAAAGGAATTGATTTTGTGTCATACATTGCAGGCGAATACGATGTAGCGGTTATAGGCGCGGGACACGCTGGAATTGAAGCGGCTCTTGCCACTGCGAGAATGGGACTTAAAACAATAATATTTGCAATAAATCTTGACAGCGTGGGAAATATGCCCTGCAATCCAAGTATCGGCGGAACGGGTAAGGGGCACCTTGTACGTGAAATTGATGCCCTTGGCGGAGAAATGGCAAAGGCGGCAGATGCAACATTTCTGCAGTCCAAAATGCTTAACAGAGGAAAAGGCCCTGCTGTTTACTCTTTAAGAGTCCAGAGCGACAGAAGAAAATATCAGGAATATATGAAGCACGTTCTTGAAAAACAGGAAAATCTTCATTTAAGACAGGCAGAGGTTACAGGAATAGGCTTTGAGGATAATAAAGTTACAAGCGTTGAAACCCATACGGGTGCAGTGTTTAATGTGAAAGCTGCAATTATAGCATCGGGTACATATCTTAAAGGCAGAGTTATAATCGGCGATGTAAATTACGAAAGCGGTCCCGACGGACTTTTCCCTGCAAGGGGACTTTCTGCCTGCCTGCTTGAACAGGGGATTAAATTAATGCGCTTTAAAACGGGAACTCCCGCAAGAGTTCTAGCGTCTTCTCTTGACTATGACAAAATGGAACGTCAGGGCGGGGATGATGAAATAGTGCCATTTTCTTTTGAAACCAAAGAAATCGGCGGTAATAAAGCGGATTGCTATATGACTTATACAAACCCCGAAACCCATAAGGTTATTATGGATAACATCCACCGTTCACCTTTGTACAGCGGTGCGATTGAGGGAGTAGGTCCAAGATACTGTCCGTCCATTGAAGATAAAGTAATGCGCTTTAAGGATAAGGAACGCCATCAGCTTTTCATTGAGCCGATGGGTGAAAATACGGAGGAAATGTACGTTCAGGGAATGTCGTCAAGCTTGCCCGAGGATGTGCAGATAAAAATGCTCCGCACAATAAAAGGGCTTGAAAATGTGGTAATGACAAGAACTGCTTATGCAATTGAGTATGACTGTGTTGACCCCACACAGCTTCTTCCTACAATGGAATTTAAAACAATTGACGGTCTTTACGGCGCAGGTCAGTTCAACGGAAGCTCCGGCTATGAAGAGGCGGCTTGTCAGGGACTGGTGGCAGGTATCAATGCGGCACTTAAAATCAAAGGCGGGGAGCCTATGATTTTAGAAAGAAATACGTCTTATACAGGCACTTTGATTGACGACCTTGTAACAAAAGGAACAAAAGAGCCTTACAGAATGATGACATCACGCTCCGAATACAGACTTCTTTTAAGACAGGACAATGCTGACACAAGATTAATGCCGATCGGTTATAAAATCGGTCTTCTTCCAAAAGAAAGATACGAGGAAATGCTTGTAAAGCAGGAGCAGATTGATAAAGAAATTGAAAGAGTAAGAAATACGAATATTCCGC
>CAZMHL010000106.1:0-6624 GCA_964566065.1 uncultured Eubacteriales bacterium | reverse complement strand
GCCCCTACGTGTTTGAATATTTATTTACAGAAAATGATTATTGAGACAGCCCCTTACCTTTTCTATTAACTTTTAACTATTAACTGAATCAATACTTCCTAATCGGCAAAGATGCATCATCTTTGCCTTTTTCTATCTTCATAATTTTTACATAATAACTGTAATCATCGCTGACCTTAATTAAAATCCTGTCGCCCTCTTTGTGCTTTAAAAGAGCTTTTCCCATCGGTGACTCAAGGCTTATAAGATTTTTAAGGACATCCTGCCTTGTATTGGTTACAATTGTGTAGGTTTCTTCTTCGTCATCTTCTTCAATATAAACAGTTACCTTGTCAAATACGCCGACCTCATCAGCTTTTGAGGAAGTGTCGATTATTATTGCGGAGTTTATCATTCTTTTAAGATGTCTTATTCTGCTTTCGTTTAGGTTCTTTTCTCTTTTTGCGATTTTGTATTCGTCGTTTTCACTTAAATCACCAAAGGCTCTTGCAACCTTAACTTCTTCCAGAAGCTTCGGACGAAGGGTAACCTCTCTGTAGTCAATTTCCTCCTGCATTTTTTGTATATCAACCTGTGTCAATTTATTGTGCATAATAATTACCTCACTTTCCCACATTATACCAAAAACAAAATAAAAAAACAACGGATTTTTGTAATCCGTTGTTTTTTTATTTATCTGAGCTCTGAGTTTTTAGTTACGGGGGTAAGTGTACCGTAATCTGAAATTACAAAGAATTTAACATAACAGTTTGCAATATCCACAGTTGAAGAATCTATTTCCGTTTCATAAAACGTTTCTTTTGAGCTGCTTAATTCAACTTCTTCCTGCGGTACAAGTTTTACAAGCTTAAAAGGATTTGCTTTGTCGTAAAATGCAACAATTGGTTTAACTGTTTTTGTTCCCATCGGAAGATATGTTGAAACATTGAATTTTCCTTTGTATAATGCGGCAATTGCATCTGAGCTTTCGTATGTTATTACGCTCTGCACGGCTGTTTCATCCCATGCACGGCTTACAACGGCAATTCCGTCTTTATTTGCAGTTGCAACCGATGTATTTGTTCTGAACACAACCTTTATCATTGCATCCTTTTTACCCGCTTTGACTTTACTGCTTACGTAATTTGTTATATCAAATTCAAAAGTTTCGGGTGTACCTGTCTGCACAGTTGTCTGTCCGAGAAGAATTGCTCCGCTTACCGGGAATGACTTTTCTGTTATTTCTTCCGTAAAGCTTTCAAAGGTTTCGTCAAAGCCTTTGTCAAAACCGTAGATTTTAAGGGTTCCGCCTTCACTTACGTTTTCTGCGGTTATTCTGAACTTTCCGTCTGTAACATTGTTACCTCCGCAAAGATATATTGAATAATATGCCTCGGTTACAACATAGTCACCTCTGTTGCTGTTCAGGTAATTATACATATCTTCGGGATTGTTATAATTCTTATACCAGGTGTTGCCATTTACAACCATCTCATCAAGAACAGATTTTGTTTCGGTATATTCTTCATTGTCTATTGTAAAGTCAGGTGCACTGTTTACTCTTTTGAATTTTGCGGTAAGCTCAATGTTTTTATATGAGAAGGTTACTTCGTCACCTGCATTATAAATTTTCTTGACAAGCTTTGTCTTGCCCTCACCGATAAATTCTTCGGCAGAATACTCCCAGCCTGTAAATTCATAATTTTCATTTTTCATTTCCGGTGCAACAGTTGTATATTTTTCGCCGTATTTCCCTGTCACAGGTGCTACGCTTTCTGCAATATCAGTATTAACATTAAAGCTTATTTCGTTAACGTTTGAATAATTATCATATTCATAAACAAGAGTACCACCGCTGCAATTACCAAGAAAAACTTCATTTGACACCGGTGAGAACTGAACTGCGTAAATTGTCATTGGTCCTCTTGCACCGGGAACGGGGTACCAGGTTTCGCCGCCGTCTCTTGTTTCAATAATACCGTGACAGGAAACACCTGAGTTTGTACATTTTACACCTGCAATAAGATGATTTTTATCCTTTGGATTCTGAGCAATTCTGTTAACCATTGCTTTCTGCTCGGTTGACTCGGTTCCCACAATCCCGTTTGCTTCCCTTCTTGTAACACGTGTAAGAGTTCCGTCATCATTCATTGTGCACTTTGAAATCCAGCCTGCACTGTGACCTACCCAGAACACATTTTTGTCAAACAAATCCGGGCAGATGGTTGATGCGCCTGAAGAAACGTTAACCTGTGTCCAGTTTGCTCCTGCATCTTTTGTATAATAAAAATATTTTGAATCGGACGAATCTATTGAAAACCTTATATCATCATCAATTGGTGAAATCGCATTATATCTTTTATCATTTGCCACCCAGGTAACACCGTTGTCAAAGCTTGAGTAATGGGTTGAATAGATAGTGTTCTTGTCCTCGATGTCATAAACAAGGAACGCCCATGGAACTTCCGTGTCTGTGCCCTCTATAGTTGACCAGGTTGTTCCGCCGTCAAAGGTTACCTTCATTGTCTGGGTATACCAGTCACCGGAGTTCGTAAAAATGTGATTTTCATCATTCGGATCAATAAGAACACTTGCACTGGTTCCTGTTACCCCTGCCATATGAGCAGTCGGAAGAGTTTTTCCGTCATAAGGAATATCTGTAACGCCAAGTCCTTTATCGGTATATGCCATCCAGAGTCTGTTATCCTTATCAAAATAGAATTGTTTTACGTAGTTTCCCGAAAATCCGCTGCAGCTTATTTCATAGGAAACACCGCCGTTTGTGGATTTGTAAACAATATCGCCAAAGGAGAAAAACATTAAATCGGGGTCCGATGCGCACATTGCAAAGCCTTCGCAGGAATAACCTCTGTAATGAGTTGTATATCTGTCATTTTCCGTAAGAGCAGGCTTTTTCCAGGTTGCCCCCATATCAGTACTGTAGGCATAAGGGATTGTCATATTGTTAAAAATCATATGTATATTTGTTTTGCCGTCTTTGGGATAACTGAATTTTACTATAACAGGATAGTATTTTCCGTTATTGTATTTATAAAAGCTCATTGACTCCCAGGTATTACCGGCATCAAAGGATTTGTAAACAAGGCTTCCGCTTGAAACTGCAATCCAGTGATTTGCATCAAGAGGATTTACCGCAAGGCTGTAGCCTGTGTTTGTTCCCAATGCACTTATTTTTGACCAGGTTGAGCCGCCGTCTCTTGAAATATTAAAACCGCCGAAAGTTGCGGTTACAATAGTATTTCCGTCAGGGGAAACATAAAGATTTCCTACGTATTTATCAGCAGAAAGATTATAATTTGAATAGTTTGATGAAAAGAAAGGTGAATTTTCATCATCTGAATAAACAAGCTTTGCAAGGCAGTTAAATGTTTCGCCGTCGTCGGTTGATTTAAAAATACCTTCTGAAGTAAGGGCATAAACATTGTTATTATCATCAAAGCAGATAAGGGTGTCTGTACCTGTAGTTGAAATTGTGTCCGCTGAAATCACCTGTTCCCAGGTAACACCTGCATCCCTTGAACGCCAGATGCCGTCCATAGTTGTTTTGGTTGCCTTGCTGACAGAACTGCTGTCGCTTCCCGTTGTGCATGCCTGAGCCATATATACAACTCTTTCATATCTCGGATGCCACTGAATGTCGGTAACCGCCCAGGTGTATGAACCCTCGCGGAGCTGATACCAGTTATCTCCGCCGTCTGTACTTCTCCATGCACCTGACGTATCAACGCCGAACATTACATAATCGGGGTTAACAGGCGAAACACCAAAACAGGTAATAACCTGTCCGCCCTCACCGCCTCGTACTCCGTTTGCCGCATCTGCAGCGGTCTGCATGTGGTAAAGTTTGAACCAGGGTGTATATCTCGTTGTTGTCATATTTTCCGCATAAGGAAGGTATTCCGCATCGCTTCCCTCGGGAATTGATCTGTAATCTGTGTAAGCCAGAGCAGAAACTGCCGAAAAAAGCATTACAACAGATAAAACCAAACATAATATTTTTTTCATATTCATTCTCCTTTTCTGATTTTCATCCCAAATTTGATTGTAACACAATTATCCTATTAATGCAAGCTTTACAGAATTTGAGCTCATATTAAGTTTCAGTTTTGTTCCGGGTTCTTCAAAAATTACGTTTTTGGTTTCAGGAACAAGTTCTCCCGACTGTTTTATAAGCTCTCTTTCCCACTGGTCGGGATATGTTGGTGAACCCAGCTCAAGATATTTTGTATATGAATTTGCTTTTTCTCTGTCAATTTCATAAAAGGTTATATCTTTTTCGCCCGAAAGTCCTTTTATTTCAACCTCAAGCTCTTCTTTGTTTTCTTTACCTATCTCTTCAATGCTGTTATAGAAAAGAAGTGCGTATTTTTCATTTTCCCTTGTTGCAATAACGCCGAGATTTTCATCTTCAAAGTCCACCGGGATCTGATTTTCAAAGAGCTTCGCTCCCAGAGTATAGGCGTTATAAATTGGCTTTTTGAAGCCGTTAAGAGTGAAGAAATTGCAATAACCCTCAAAGTCTTTTTTCAGCCAGTGCTGTCCCGAAAGACAGATAAGCATTTTCGAAACGGGTATTTTCTTTTCTCTTCTCATTTTGCTCATTTTATCAATCATTTTAAAGTAAAATGCGCTGAAATATTCGTTGTTTCTTATATAGATTTTCGGGCAGAAGTCCATATTTTTAAAGCCCGACGCGGAAACGCTCCATTCATCGATGACAATTTCCTTTGCGGGGCATCCCGCTTTTTCCGATATTTCGTAAATTATCTCTGCTCTTTTTAAAATATTATCAACGTGAGGAGATTCCCCGTCGTTTATTGCAGATGCTCCCGTTGCATAGGTATGAATTGAAAGAAAATCCATTTTGTTTCCCACTGCAGAAAGAACTTTGGTTATAAACTCGAGATTTGAAGATGCAGACGGTCCTCCCACCTTTATATCGGGGCAGGCTTTTTTAACGCCGTCATAAAAGGCGTTGTAAAGTTTTATGTAGCCGTCAACCTTGTCCTGATCAAAGGTTTCACCTCTGTTATTGTTAAGCCAGTACCAGTGGTCAGGCTCGTTCCAGCAATGAATGTACCATTTCTTTGCTCTTTCGCCGTATCTTTCAAGAAGATGCTTTGTAAAATCAAAACAAACCTTTTCCCAGAGCTTATAGTCCTTGGGTTCTGAAAAATTAAAGGTTTTATTTTTGTATCTTGGCATATTTGCAATTAAATTCTTATCTTTTGCAATACAGGCAGGCATAAAATTATAGCAGACAAGCAGGTTAAAGCCTTTTTCAACCATATAGTCAAAGCGCTTGTCGGTAAGGGTAAAATCATAAACAAGCTCCCCGTCCTTTTCGGTCACAACATCTTCGAACATTGAATAAAGTCTTACAAATTTTGCAACCTTGTCCTTTGCAACATTCTCAAGAATCTCTCTGCCCCAGATATCCTCAACCGCATCGGTTGGATGGAAATGAATATTGTTCCAGAAGTTTTCGTTCTTTAAAGTTTCTTTTTTTGTATCAATAATCATCGTTTTCATAATTACACCTCTGTTTTATTATAATGCTTATTTTTATCAATTGAAATACAAAATCCGACTTTTTATTTACACTTTTGGAAACCTGTGCTAAAATGAATTCTATGAGAGAGCTTAAACTTATAATTGATGAAAAACATTCTGAATATACTGTAGGTCAGCTTATAAAAAATCACTTTAAAATATCATCAAGACTGCTGACAAAATTGAAGCAAAATGACCTTATTAAATTAAACGGCGAGCACGTAACCGTGAGAGGAACGGTCAAGGTCGGCGATGAGCTTAAACTTATTATGCCTGAAAGTTCATCTTTGAACGTTATTCCTGTCAACATTCCCATTGACATTGTTTACGAGGACGAGGATTTACTTGTGGTAAACAAACCAAAGGATATGCCTGTTCACCCGAGTATGAACAACTATGACAACACTTTGGGGAATGCGGTAAGATATTACTTTAAGGATATCCCCTTTGTGTACCGCCCCGTAAACAGACTTGACAGAGACACAACAGGTCTTGTTATTGTGGCAAAAACGCCTCAGGCAAGCCACTCACTTTCAGAACAGATGCAGAAAAATATTTTCAGAAAAACATATCTTGCAATAGCAGACGGCATTGTGTCACCGGAGCAGGGAATTATTGATGTCCCAATTGCAAGAGAACAGGAAAGCATTATTAAAAGATGTGTAAGAGATGACGGACAGAGAGCAATTACCGAGTATAAAATAATAAGAAAAGGCAACAATAAATCTGTAGCTGAAATTCTTCTTCATACAGGAAGAACTCATCAGATAAGAGTGCATTTTGCCCATATCGGATACCCTCTTTATGCTGATTCACTTTATGGCAGAGAAGTTCCCGGCGAGACATTTAATCTTCATTGCCGCCGGCTTGAGTTTCTGCATCCTGTTACAAAAGCGCAGCTGTGCATTGAATGTATGCCACCCGAAAATTTTGATATTTTTTTCAAATAGGTATTGTCAAATTAAATATTTTATGATACAATAGCAATGTTAATGACCGATTTTCGGTTGTACATGCGGCCCGGTAGTTCAGTTGGTTAGAACGCCTGCCTGTCACGCAGGAGGTCGAGAG
>CAZMHL010000105.1:0-6657 GCA_964566065.1 uncultured Eubacteriales bacterium | reverse complement strand
GACGGACTTGACGGTCTTGCGGCAGGTGTTGCTTCAATTTCATCAATCTGTCTGCTTATAATAGCACTTATGGTTTCGGAAATAAATATTGCAGTATTTACTGCGTGTATTGCAGGTGCCTGCTTCGGATTTCTTCCGTACAACTTCAACCCTGCAAAAATATTTATGGGTGACTCAGGTTCAACATTTTTGGGTTTTGCCCTTGCCTGCATTTCAATAGAGGGTGTATTCAAGGCGTATGCAGTGGTGTCTTTTGCGGTTCCGCTTCTTATAATGGCACTTCCGCTTTTTGATACAACCGTTGCAATTTTAAGAAGAATTAAAAATAAAAAACCTATAATGGCTCCCGACAGAGGACATCTTCACCATAAGCTTATTGATATGGGCTTTTCACAGAAACAGGCAGTCGGAATACTTTATTCCATTTCTGCATTTTTGGGAATTACCGCAATAATTCTCGTAGGCTTTGGCGTAATGAGAGCTCTTGCACTATTAACAATAGCAATTATTTTTATTGTTGCAAGTCTTTATTTCAGCAATAAAAGAGAAGATAATGATTCAGATGATAAGGAGAAGAACGATGATTAAAGTAATGACAATTTTCGGAACAAGACCCGAAGCAATCAAAATGGCTCCGCTTGTAAAGGAACTTGAAAAAACTGACGGCATTAAATCTGTTGTTGCGGTAACAGCCCAGCACAGACAGATGCTCGACCAGGTTCTTGAAATTTTTGATATTAAACCCGACTATGATCTTAACATAATGAAAGACAGACAGACACTTGTTTCAATAACAACAAATGCCCTTACAGGTCTTGACGAGGTAATGAAAGAGGAAAAACCTGATATTGTCCTCGTTCACGGCGACACATCAACAACCTTTGCGGGTGCACTTGCGGCATTTTACAATATGATTTCAATAGGTCATGTTGAAGCAGGTCTTCGCACTTTTGATAAGTATTCACCTTTCCCTGAAGAAATGAACAGACAGCTTACCGGAAGAATGACAGATATGCATTTTTCACCGACAGTAAACAATAAAAATTTTCTTCTTAAAGAAAGTGTTGACGAAGAAAAAATTTATATCACCGGTAACACAGTTATTGACGCTCTTAAAACAACTGTAAAAGAAGACTATGAGTTTGGTGATGAAACTCTTAAAAATCTTGATTTTGAAAACAAGAGAGTAATTCTTGTTACAGCTCACAGAAGAGAAAATCTTGGTGAGCCTTTAAGAAACATCTGCGGTGCAATAAGAGAAATTGCTCTTGAATATAAAGATGTACATATTGTATATCCTGTTCATCTTAATCCCGCAGTTCGTGAAGTTGCAAACGAATTTCTTGCCGACCTTGACAATGTTGATTTAATTGAACCAATCGATGTTGAGGATATGCACAATGCAATGTCAAGATGCTATATGGTAATGACAGACTCAGGCGGACTTCAGGAAGAAGCTCCGGCACTTGGCAAACCTGTTCTCGTTTTAAGAACGGAAACCGAAAGACCTGAAGCTGTTGAAGCAGGAACAGTTAAGCTCGCAGGCGTGAATAAAGAAGTAATTCTTTCTCTTGCAAAGGACCTTCTTGATAATAAAGACTCTTACGAGAAAATGGCGAAAGCCGCAAATCCGTACGGTGACGGAAATGCATCACAAAGAATTGTTCAGGCCATTTTAAATAAGTTTGCAGGAACAGTTGAAAGACCCGCAGATTTTAACTAAACAAAAAATCCGCTTTTGCGGATTTTTTTTATTCTCCTTACATATGATTATATAAAAGGAGAGATATCGTATGAATATAAAATATTTTACCTGTGCAAACAGCTGCGAAGGGTTTGTAAACCTTACAAAAAGTAATATTTCGGGAATTAAAAATAAGTTTGTTATTGCCTGCTCTTCTCAAAATGCCATATCTGGTTTTATAAGGAGAGCGGGTGAGTATTTTGAAGATAAAGGGTACAGCGTAGAATACATCTTAAATCCTTCAGACAGGAACAGCTTATGGGGATGTATTGTAAGAATGCTTAATTTTTGTGTGCTTAACAAAAAGTGTGCGCAGGGTGAGGCAATAGAAATTAATATAGGCACCGATGACAGTCTTTCGTGGCTTGAAAATAAAATTAATAACTGTTACGAAAGAATGTATTGTTCGTTTAAAGAAGCAAAACAAATTCACGACGACTGGGAACAGGTATATATCAAAAATATGAACTTCCAAAAGCTTGATGCCTTTAAAAAGGAAACCCTTGAACAAATGTTCGGTCAGAAAAGAACAAGCAGAGACCCCCAAAGCTGTGAAAGATTTTTCGGTGGTTCCACAAAAAACGGCTATGTCAATTTAATAAACGATTTAACTAAAGATATAGGGAAAAGATATTTCATAAAAGGCAGACCGGGAACGGGCAAATCAACCTTTATGAAAGAGGTGCGAAAAGAGGCTGAAAAAAGGGGTTTTGATACAGAAGTTTATAAATGCAGCTTTGACCCGAAAAGCTATGATATGGTAATTGTAAGGGGAGCGGACTTCTGCGTTTTCGATTCAACATCGCCTCACGAAATGTTCCCGACGGGCAACCGCGACAGTATTCTTGATTTTTACATTGAGTCGGGACTTGGCGGGGCAGACGAAAAATACAAAAAAGCTCTTGAAAAAATTTCAAAGGAATATAAATTAAGAGTGAACGAGGGAATGGAGCATTTAAAGCTTGCCTCAATTCTTGAAAAAGAGCTTGAAGATAAAGCCACTCCCTTTGTAAACTATCCCGCAACGGAAAATATGCTAAAGACATTAATTGCTGAAATTAACAAACAATAAGTCCGCAATAAAAAATCTAATATAAAAAGACAAAGGGGCGGTTCTGTTGTGTTGACAAGTGAATAACAAGAACGCCGATTTTTTCGGCGTTCTTTCCTTTTCTGTTATTCAAAAATTTCAAAGAGCTCTTTGTCAAGGTAGTCAGCAACAATGATATTTGAGCCAAGCTTTTTGTGAAGTCCTCTCTGATATTCAGCGTCCTTTGGAAGTCTGCTTATTACAAGAGAGCCCATTTCATAGCCTGCGGCGATTTCTGCTCTTCCGTCGCCTACAACAAGAACATTTTCGCCCTTGATATTAAGCTCTTTAAGAAGCTTTTTCATTATCATATCCTTTGGCATTTTTTCTGTCCAGGTGGAGCCGATAATGTCTTCAATAATTTCGCCTTCGCCGATTTTGTAGCCAAGAGTTTCAACCTCTTCGCACATGCCCATTCCCTTTTCAACAACGGCGCCCGTAACAAAGTAGTTTTTAACACCCTTGTCTTTTAAGAATTTCATAAACTCCATAGAGCCATCAACCTGAAAGCTTTCGGGGGCTTTTGCAGCCTTAACAAGGTTTTTGTCACGGCAGTAGCCGTTTAAAACAGCCTCGTAAAGCTTAAAGAGTCTGGGTGTCATTCCGGTTAACATTTCGTTCATTGCATCTGTTTCGGGAAGGTCATCAAAATACTCTTCGCCTTTCCAGATTCTATTTATAATTTCAGAGTTGGTTGCCATATCGCAGTCAACCTTAATGTTTCCCTCTTCAACAGAGCGTCTTATTGCCCATTCCATCTGTGTAAGTGCAGAAAGCCCGGCAGATTCAACACAGAATCTGTCTGTTTCTTCATGAGGCTCAAGACCTGCAAGTTCAATAAGTCTTTTCTCATTTTCCTTGCTGTCAAAATCAGAGGGGAGACCGCCAACGATAACGTCATAAAGACAAATGCTCATAACGGGAGGCCATTCTCTTATTAAAGAATGAGTTCCGTCAATGTCGTGAAATGCATATATAATTTCCTTGTCTTCAAAACCGTTTATTACAATTGAAGAGCCTGTGTTGTGCGCTTTTAACATTTAGTTACCTCTTATTCGTTGTAAAAACCTTTGTTTGCATCAACAAGATTGCAGATAGCTTCAACGCTTGAATGTGTTGTAAGACCGTCTTCAGGAGTGTTTTTACAGTAATCAATCATTTTTTCAACCGTTGTTGAAACAACGTGAAGTCTTGTATCACTTGCAGCATAGTAAATAAAGAGATTGTCATTGTCGTCTTTAATAATACCGTTGCTGAAGATACAGCCCGATACGTCGCCGACTCTTTCCCAGCCTTTGGGTGCAAGGAAGTGTCCTGCCGGCTTGTAAATAACCTTTGTCGGGTCTTCAAGAGAAGTCATAAAGCAGTAAAGAACGTATCTTAAGCCTGCTGCATTGTTCCTTACGCCGTGTGCAACGTGGAGCCAGCCTTCTTTTGTTTTGATAGGTGTTCCGCCCTGACCGTTTTTAACTTCTTTGATTGTGTGGTAAATTCTTTCGTCGATAATCTTTTCGTTGTCGATTACAGGATTGTGCATATCGTCAATAAATGCAACGCCGATTCCGCCGCCGCTTCCAACGTCGATAAATCCGTCAGAAGGTCTTGTGTAAACCATATATTTGCCGTCAACATATTCAGGGTGAAGAACAACGTTTCTCTGCTGGAATTTGCAGATAAGGTCAGGAAGTCTTTCCCATGAATCAAGGTCTTTTGTTCTTACAATACCGCAGGTTGCACAAGCAGATGATGTGTCATCAACAGTTTTGTCTTTTCTTTCACTGCAGAATAAACCGTAAATCCAGCCGTCTTCATGCTGAGTTAAACGCATATCGTAAACGTTTGTATCAATGTCTTCAACTTTTGGAAGAACGATTGGCTTTTCTCTGAATTTGAAGCCGTCAACACCATTATCACTTTCAGCAACAGCAAAATAAGATTTTCTGTCGTTGCCTTCAACTCTTGCAACAACGATATATTTTCCGTTAAGGAAAATTCCGCCTGCATTAAGAATAGCGTTTGGCTGAATTCTTTCAAGGAAAAGGGGATTTCTTTCATAAGAGTAGTCAAATCTCCAGTTAAGAGGAATATCCTCTCTCATAAGAACAGGGTATTCATATCTGTTGAAAATTCCGTTAACGCTTAATTTGGGTTTGTTTTTTCTTGATGTAACCTTAACGTGATTTTCTGTAACCTCCTTAATTCTTTGTTCAAAATATTCTCTTGACATAAATTTTCTCCTCCATACTTTTTTAGTTAAACAGTAGAGTTATCTCTACACTTAAATTATAAATGTGGTAAATTTTGCTGTCAACAAAGAAATATTACAAATCTAAAATTTTGATAGCTTTAACAAAAATTATGCAACATAACGGCCGGCACTTGCAATTTGTGTGTTTTATATGTTATAATTAGACATCTATGGAGGTAGGCTATGACAAACAATCAGGAAAATATAAGAAACTTCAGTATAATAGCACATATAGACCACGGCAAATCAACTCTTGCGGACAGACTCCTTGAAACAACGGGAGCACTGACCCGGAGAGAAATGCAGGAGCAGGTTCTTGACAATATGGACCTTGAAAAGGAAAGAGGTATAACAATAAAGGCAAGAGCCGTACGTCTTGTGCATAAGGCAAAAGACGGTAAGGAGTATATATTGAATCTTATCGACACTCCCGGTCACGTTGACTTTAACTACGAGGTATCAAGAAGCCTTGCTGCCTGCGAGGGAGCTCTTTTAGTCGTTGACGCTGCACAGGGAATAGAAGCACAGACTCTTGCAAACACATACCTTGCCCTTGATCACGACCTTGAAATTGTGCCCATTATAAATAAAATAGACCTTCCTTCTGCAAGACCTCAGGAGGTTAAGGACGAAATAGAAGATATCATCGGAATTGAAGCTCAGGAAGCACCCCTTATTTCTGCCAAAAACGGCATTGGAATAGAGAGTGTTTTAGATGAGGTTGTTGGAAAAATCCCTGCTCCCACAGGTGATAAAAACGCTCCTCTTCAGGCACTTATTTTTGACTCATTCTACGACCAGTACAGAGGTGTTATTGTTTATATAAGAGTAAAAGAGGGAACAGTAAAGCCGGGAATGAAAATCCGTTTTATGGCAACAAACAAGGAGTTTGATGTTGTTGAAACGGGATATCTTAACCCGATGGGACATATGCCCTGCGACGGGCTTAATGCAGGTGAGGTTGGTTACATTGCCGCAAGCATCAAAAACGTTCAGGATACCCGCGTGGGTGATACAGTTACAAATGCGGAAAATCCCGCAAAAGAACCCCTGCCCGGTTACAGAAAGGTAAACCCGATGGTTTACTGCGGTATCTATCCTGCAGACGGCTCTAAATATCCCGATTTGAGAGATGCTCTTGAAAAGCTTCAGCTCAACGATGCAGCTCTTGATTTTGAGGCTGAAACCTCTGTTGCTCTCGGTTTTGGTTTCAGATGCGGATTTTTAGGACTTCTTCATATGGAAATCATTCAGGAGAGAATTGAAAGGGAATTTAATCTTGATATCATAACAACCGCACCGTCGGTTATTTATAAAATTATCAAAACCAACGGCGAGATTATGAATCTCGATAACCCGACCAATATGCCGTCGCCTACGGAAATTGAATATATGGAAGAGCCTGTTGTAAATGCAACAATAATGCTTCCTACAGAGTACGTGGGTAACATAATGGAGCTTTGTCAGGAACGACGCGGTAAATATATAAACACTCAGTATCTTGACGAGGGAAGAGTAACTCTTACCTACGAGCTTCCTCTTAACGAAATCATTTACGATTTCTTTGATGCATTA
>CAZMHL010000104.1:0-6901 GCA_964566065.1 uncultured Eubacteriales bacterium | reverse complement strand
GCTAAAACAGAGCTTGCAAAGGAAGATTTAAATGCTCTTGAAAAAGGTATTCCAAACCTTCTTCGTCACGTTTCAAACATTAAAAACGTTTATAAGCTTCCTTGTGTTGTTGCGGTTAACCGCTTCCCTACCGATACTGACAATGAAATAAAATTCATTATTGAAAAATGTAAGGAGCTTGGTGTTAACACTGTTCTTTCAAACGTTTGGGCAGAAGGCGGAAAAGGCGGCGAAGAGCTTGCGAAAGAAGTTGTCCGTCTTTGCGAAGAGGAAAAAGGTGACTTTACTTTCTCTTACGAGCTTGACACAACCATTGAAGAAAAAATTGAAGCTGTTGTTAAAAAAGTTTACGGCGGTGACGGAATTATCCTCACTCCTAACGCAAAAAAACAGGTTGCACAGCTCACAGAGCTTGGTTTTGACAAATTACCTGTCTGTGTTGCAAAAACCCAGTACAGCTTATCTGATGATATGACAAAGCTTGGTGCTCCCGAAAACTTTACTGTTACAGTTAAAAACGTTAAGGTTTCCGCAGGTGCAGGCTTCATAGTTGTTTTAACAGGCGACATTCTTACAATGCCAGGACTTCCAAAGGTTCCCGCAGCTGAAAGAATTGACGTTGACGAAAACGGAAAAATTACAGGATTGTTCTGATTAAAGAAAAAAGAATAAATAATACGAACTTCGCGAAACATTACGAAATCAGAGATTTCTATGTTTCGGAAAACCGTGATATTCGCTATGCTCGTATTAAACAATAAAAATAGTAGAAACTCTGCCAGTTTTGGCAGAGTTTCTTTTTATATTAAAAATTCACATCAAATATAATTTAATTATTTTAGCACTTTTAATTTGTTACAATGACACAATTACAAAGTGGCTTGATAGATTCCAAACTTTCAAATGCCATCACTTTGGCATAATCAAAATCTATTTTTGTCCTATATTCTTCTTGTTCACCAATATATGTTGCAGAAAACAATTCCAGAAATCTATCATTTTTATATAAAGCTACAAGAATTGTGTCTCCTTTTTTTAATGCGAAACAATCAACTGTAAAAGCTTTATCTTCGCCAGATATACCCAAACCAACATTCAGTCTTGGTTTCGAAACATCTTCAAAATTTATTACCGCATTTAATATTTCTTCATTGCTACATCCTTTTGAAATATTATCCCATTGTTCTTCGGTTCCTTTATAGAAAACATTTGTTAAATTTCCGCACTCTTCAAATGCATAATCCCCAATAAGTTCTATACCCTTTCCAACAGTCACATTTTCCAAAACACAGCAACACCAAAACGCACTATCATATATATGTGTTACACTATTAGAAATTATCAATTTTTTCAAATTGTGACAATAAGCAAACGCATTGTCTCCAACAGTTGTCACACTGTCTGACATAATTATACCTATTAATCCTTCACAACCGTAAAAAGCTTCACTCCCTATATTTCTCACTCCGTTCGGAACCACATATTCACCGCATATTCCCGCCGGATATCGTATGATTATCGTTTTATTTTTGTCAAACAATACACCATTTAAAGAAGAATAATGCTGATTTTCATCATCTACTGTTATACATTTCAAACTATTGCATCCTTCAAACGCATAATCACCTATAACTGTTATAGTTTTCGGAATAGTTACATTTACTAAATTCGTACAACATGAAAACACACGTTCACCTATGCTTGTTGTTCCTTCAGGAATATCTATGCTTGTTAATCCAAGACAAAAAGCTAATGCTTGTTTTCCTATACTTGTTACACTACTTGGTATTGATATGCTTGTTAATCCAACGCACCAATCAAAAGCAAAATCTCCTATGCTATTCACATTATTCCCTATTGTTATATTGGTTAACCCTACACAACATTCAAATGCAGCATTCCCTATACTTGTTACTGTGTTAGGGATTATCAAACTTGTTAAACTTTCACAACAAGAAAAAGCCGAATCGCCTATGCTTGTTACACCATCTGTAATTGTTATACTTGTTAATCCAGTGCAATTAGAAAAGGCGCCTTCTCCTATCTTTTCTACACTATCAGGAATTATATATTCTCCTATTTTCCCAGAAGGATAATAAATGATTGTTGTTTTATCTTTATTAAATATTACGCCATTTAAAGAAGAATATTGTTTGTTGTTTTCAGAAACATATACAGATGTTAAATTGTCGCAAGAAGAAAATGCATGAAAACCTATACTTGTTACACTGTCAGGGATTGTTACACTTGTTAAACCGGTGCATCCTGAAAACGCCAGTTCCCCTATACTAATTACGCCATCCGGAATATTTACATTTGTTAGATTAGGGCATCCATAAAAAGCATTATTAGCTATCTGGCGTGTTCCTTCTTTTATTTCATAAAAACTAGAAATCGAACCATCCACTTCTATTATACAATTGTCAATATACAGAACACCATTTTCCCAATTAATACTGTTGTTATAATAACCTGTATTATAAAATGCCCTCACTCCAATACTGATTACACTATATGGTATATTTATGTTAACCAAGCTACTACAATCACAAAATGCCTCGTAACCTATGCTTACTACACTGTCGGGAATTGTTACACTTATTAATTGATTACAACTTTGAAAGGCGTGATTCGCTATACTTTTTACTCCACTTTCAACTACAACATTTTTTATTAAGTAGCCATTTGAAAACCAAGGTGCATCGTACAAAGAAGAATAATTATTCATATCTGCGTCGCCGCTGATTGTGAGGGTACCTGCATCATCAAGCTCCCAGGTGAGATTCTCACCGCAGGTGCCGGAAGCAACTGTTTCGGCGTTTGCGGTAATTGCCATAAAAGCGAGAACAATTACAAGTACTGGCGTAAGAATTAAAAGTTTCTTTTTCATTTGTTGTCCTCCTGAATTTAAAAAATGCGCCAACCGAAGCTGGCGCACGAAAAACGCAAGCTCCCATTGTCGCCAAACAAAGTTCACACCAATAAGGGAATATGAAACAGAGCCTATGCATTTTTACCGAATTTAGATAAAAATACATATTCCCTTTACCGGTTAAAATATTCTACTTTGTTTGGCACTGTTTATTATATCACTAAAAACATTAAAAGTCTATATATTTTTAAAATCCCCTGCATTGATTATGCAAGGGATTGGTTTTATAGATATTCGTTTTCATCAAGAACTATTTTTTCGCCGTTTGAGAGGATTAGTTCTATTTTTGTGTCTGTTGTTGAATCTGATGCCAAAACCTTTTCTACGGTTAATTTTTCGTTGCTGTATGGGTTTAAAAGTGTTACGCATCTTACATCTTTAGCTTTTACAAAATAAGTCGGAGTATAAACAGGTCTGAAATCGCCCTGAACAACGCTGTCTGCAGTCCACCCACGGAAATAAGGTTCTTCTTCTCCGTGAAAAACTTTAAGCTGTGCACTGTTTTCCGGAACAACGAGAGTTAAGACATCTGCTTTTACATTTAATTCATTACTGCTGAAGTTTTCAGTGTCGATATGCCACATTATTTCATATTCGTGTTCTTCCTCTGATGTAAGTCTGTCAACCACTATTACAAAAGGTTTTAAATCTTTCATCTTCTTAATGAAATAAACATTTCTTTTATGAACTGCAAGTTTTTCCTGATTTTCTCCATAGCCTTCGTTATAAAAAGATGATACCGCATCAACCTCATCGGTAAAATTAAAAATCATATCGCTTTTCTTTTTAATTTCTTCGATTTCCCAGGTATAGTTTTCTCTCCTGTTCTGGTCTTTGCCATCAATTCTTACTGTGTTATGGCTTCTGGTTGAGCGGACATATTTTCTCATTTCAGAGTTATCATAAGCATAGTTATTTCCCTCTGTAATAATTTGCTTTCCCTTTGCAAACAAGGTTAAAGAAAGCTTATCTTCATGCTGATGACCTCTTCCTATGGGACCTCCGTCAAAATAAATATGAACATCGTCTTTTCCCCAACCGGTACGAAGTGCCGCCTGACCTGCGTATTCAAAAACTATGGATTTATAATCCGGCTCATTTTCTTCTCCCATTATCCATTTAAATTCTTTGTTTTCAGGGAAAAACTTTATAAACTGTGCAACAGTTTCTTTAACATCCGAAAAAGAACCGTCATTAATATTTGGTGTTACTCCGTCGGGACGCATCATTTTCACATAAGAAAGAAGAAGCATTTCAAGGGGCTTATACATAGCCTGTGATATTTCTCTGCCATAAATGATTGCACTGTTAATAAACTTAAAGTAATTATTAAGGACAACGTAGGCATAGCCCGTTGCAAGTTCATAATGCATTCCGTCAGGATAAATCTGCTCTTCAAACTGATTTTCAAGCATATCTATTGCAAAATCGTACCACTTTTTTGAATCTTTAAGAACAGGATAGAAAAGTCCGATATGTCCAAGACCGTTCATTTCCATTATGAGCCAGTTTCTTGCACCGTGAGCTTTCACAATTCTTACTCCATGCTGATAAACCGCTTTTATCCAGTCGCAAACTGTATCGTCTGAAAATTCGTTATAAAATGTGTGAATTACCTCCTGCCACACAAGTCCTTGTCTTATTCCGCATTCTATTGTTCTCCAGCAGATGCTTGAACCGCATTTTGTGTCATCAGGACAATCATCACAACCACTGAACCAGCTTTCAAAAAGCTCTTCGCAGGCTTTGGCATATTTTTTATTTTTTGTCGCTCTGTATGCCCTTGCAAGAGTTGTCCATTCATTATGTCTGCTTAACTGCCAGGACCATTCCTTATAGCCATTATAGGTAGGGTTAAAAGTCCAGTCTATGGGCTTACCATTAAAATCATAAGGTATGCCGCAGGAAACAACATAGTGTCTTACAGCTTTTTCAGCACTATCAATAAGTTCTTTGGTTTCTTCAACTTCACCGTTGTTTTCAAGAGTTGTAAAAAACAAATCAGGGACAAGAGATTTCCTGAAAGTTTCCGCAAGGATTTTTCTGCATTCTGCATAATTCTTTTTATTTGATTCGGATTTAATCCTTTCAAGTCCCGGAAAGTTCAAATCAATAACTTCATTAAAAAGTTTTTCATCGGATATAGGATTTGCCACACAATCATCTCCTTTTTGAGTATGATAACACATTGGTTTTTGCAAGTGAATAGAAAAAAGTGACAAATTTATTGCTTTTTAAAACAGAAAAAACGGGCGAACACACAGGTTCGCCCTACTATATTTATCTTACACCAAACAAAAGATCTGCATAGCTTGGATAAGGCCAGAAACTTCTGTCCGTAATCTGCTCAATTGCATCTGCAGTTTCTCTTAATTTTTCCATACACACAAAAACGCTTTCTCTGTAAAAATCAGCCTTCTTCTGTGCATCCTTAATTACTTTAATTTCTTCAAGTGCTTTTTCAAGTTCTTCTTTTCTGTTGTACATTTCACCGACTAAAGCAGAAAGCTTTTCTACAAGTTTTTCCTCATAAGTACAGTCAACACCTTTTAAAGCTTCTTTTTTAGCGATAAGTCTTTTAGCAAGTTTTCCTGTGAAGGCCGAAGCCGCAGGAAGAATGTCCTTATTTGCCATATCAACCATTGTAAGAGCTTCAATTCTCATCACTTTAGCGTATGTATCAAGCATAATTTCATATCTTGCTTTCATTTCAGTTTCGTTGAAAACCTTGTATTTTGTAAACAAAGCTACGTTCTTTTCATCAAGGAAATGAGGCAGACATTCAGGCGTGGTCTTATAATTTGAAAGTCCTCTTTTTCCCGCTTCTTCAAGCCATTCATCGCCATAGCCGTTACCGTTAAAGATAATTCTCTTATGCTCTTTTATTGTTTTCTGAATAAGCTTATGAAGTGCTTCGTTGAAGTTTTCAACGCCCTCAAGTTCATCGGCAAAAGAGCAAAGACTTTCTGCAACTGCAGTGTTTATTACAACATTTGCATCAGAAATTGACATTGAGGAACCAAGCATTCTGAATTCAAATTTATTACCTGTAAATGCAAAGGGACTTGTTCTGTTTCTGTCTGTTGTATCTTTCGGAAATCTCGGCAGAATATGTACGCCGACCTTCATTATTGTCTTTTCTTTACCCTCGTATGCATCACCGTTTTCGATAGCATCAAGGATTTCTGTAAGTTCGTCACCAAGGAAAATTGAAACAACCGCAGGAGGAGCTTCGTTGGCACCGAGTCTGTGGTCATTTCCTGCTGAAGCAACAGAAATTCTGAGAAGATCCTGATAATCGTCAACAGCTTTGATTACTGCACAAAGGAACAAAAGGAACTGTGCATTATCATAAGGTGTTTCACCGGGGTCGAGCAGATTTTTGCCGGTATTTGTACTGATAGACCAGTTATTATGCTTACCTGAACCGTTAACTCCCGCAAAGGGTTTTTCATGAAGAAGGCAAACAAGTCCGTGCTTCTTTGCTATTCTCTGCATAAGTTCCATTGTAAGCTGATTGTGGTCAGTAGCTATATTTGTTGTTGTATAAATAGGTGCAAGCTCGTGCTGTGCCGGAGCTGCTTCATTATGCTCTGTTTTTGCAAGTATGCCAAGCTTCCAGAGTTCTTCATCGAGTTCTTTCATAAAGCCTTTTACTTTTGACTTTATTGTACCGAAATAATGATCGTCAAGTTCCTGTCCCTTTGGAGGCTTAGCTCCATAAAGTGTTCTGCCTGTAAAAATAAGGTCCGGACGCTTATCGTACATATCCTTATCAACAAGGAAATATTCCTGTTCGGGACCTACCGTTGTTTTAACAGATGTAACGTTTTCGTTACCAAAGAGCTTAACAACTCTCATTGCCTGCTTATTTATCTGTTCCATTGAACGAAGAAGCGGAGTTTTTTTGTCAAGAGCTTCACCGCCATAAGAACAAAATGCAGTAGGAATACAAAGTGTGCTTCCTTT
>CAZMHL010000103.1:0-6966 GCA_964566065.1 uncultured Eubacteriales bacterium | reverse complement strand
CGGCAAACCTCCGCTGGAACATATGCACATCAGCAGATGAAATGGTAACAGGCAGTGCCGGAAATAAAGTATTCTTTGTAATGTGCCCGACCGCATTTGAAGAATAATTTGCACTGCGTTAAAGCGCCCGCACCGCGCAAATCAAAACTATAAAAAATCGTAGGGGAGAGCCTATGTGCTCTCCCACAAAAAAGGCTGACTGTGTCAGCCTTTTGATATAAGGAGAAGATTATGCTTTTTTCAAGTATATCATTTTTATATTATTTTCTGCCGGCGGTAATACTCTTGTATTTTGCCGTGCCGAAATGTATTAAAAATACGGTTCTTCTTGTGTTCAGCCTTGCTTTTTACGGCTGGGGCGAACCGAAATACGTATTTTTAATGATTGCAAGCATACTTGTAAACTATGTGCTTGGTATAGTAATTGAAAAATTCCGCGGAAAACCGCTTTCCAGGGTATTTATCGGCATATCGGCTTTATTTTCACTCGGTATGCTCGGATACTTCAAATATGCCGATTTCTTTATTGCAAACTTCAACAAAATCACCGGACTTTCAGTGGGGATGCTTAAAATTGCACTTCCTATCGGGATAAGCTTTTATACATTCCAGATTTTAAGCTATACAATCGACGTATACAGAGGCAGCGTTGCAGCACAGAAAAACCCGATTACCCTTGCAACTTACGCAGCACTCTTTCCCCAGCTTATTGCAGGACCTATAGTCAGATATTCTGACGTTGAAGCACAGCTGATACAAAGAACTCATTCTTTTGATAAGGCGTCAGAAGGTATAAGACGTTTTATTTTCGGTCTTTCAAAAAAAATATTGCTTGCAAACGTTCTCGGAGAATTATGTGACTCTTTCCATGCGGCCGATGATAAATCCGTTATGTTTTACTGGTTATTTGTTATTGCATATATGCTCCAGATTTATTTTGATTTTTCCGGATACAGCGATATGGCAATCGGTCTCGGAAAAGTTCTTGGTTTTGACTTTCTCGAAAACTTTAATTATCCTTTCATTTCAAAAAGTATAACAGAATTCTGGAGAAGATGGCATATATCCCTCGGCTCGTGGTTTCGTGATTATGTATACATCCCTATGGGCGGAAACAGAGTGAACAAAATCCGCTTACTGTTCAACATATTCACCGTCTGGTTTTTGACGGGATTCTGGCACGGTGCGGAGTGGAATTTTATAATTTGGGGAATTTATTTCGCAATATTGCTGCTGATTGAAAAGTATTTCTTTATAAAGCATCTTGAAAAATCAAAAATTATAAGCCATATTTACGTTTTGTTTTTTGTTGCAATAAGCTTTGCAATTTTCAGTGCAAACGGCTTGAAAGATGCTATTGCCTGCGTTGGCGGGATGTTTGGGGCAGGCGGTATTCCACTCGCATCTCTCGGTTTTATTTATAATTTGAGAAGCTACGGATTTATTTTATTGATTGCAGTAATCTCTGCTACTCCGCTACCAAAGAAAATCAAGGCTGTTCTTGATACCAAAAAAACTTTTTCAACAATATTCAACATCGTTGAAATACCTTTGCTGGTATTATTGCTCACAGTTGCAACTGCTTTTCTTGCAGACGGTTCATTTAATCCGTTTCTTTATTTCAGATTTTAAAAGGAGGTATTTTTATGAACAGAATTAAAAACATTGTATCGGTTGTAATTTTCTCTGTGCTTTTGTTATCTGTTTCGGCCATTTGCGTTTTAAAACCCGAAACAGAATATTCCGAAAGCGAAAGAAGATACCTTGCTGTCTCTCCCCAATTAAGTGCAGAAACCGTTTTAAGCGGAGAATATATGAAAGAATTTGAGGAATACACCGTTGACCAGTTTCCTTTTCGCGAAAAATTCAGAAGTATTAAAGCTTATTTTATAACAGATATTTTCAGAAAACTTGACAACAACGGATTGTTTGTCGCAGACGGTCACATATCAAAAACAGACAGTAAAGAAAATGAAGAAATGATTAACCACGCTGCAGAAAAGTTTCAGTTCATTTTTGATACCTACATTAAAAACAACAACTGCGATGTATACTTTTCTGTAATTCCTGACAAAAACTTCATTCTGGCACCAAAATACGGCTATCCGTCACTGAATTACAACGATTTCATTGAAAAAGTAAAAAACAAAACTCAATATATGAAATATATTGACGTAACCAATCTGTTATCTCTTGAGGATTATTACACTACAGATACACACTGGAGACAGGAAAACATTGTGGATATTGCAGAAAAATTTGCAGATGAAATGGGTGTTGATATTACTGCTGAATATACCGTAAATACACTTGACAATCCTTTTTACGGTGTGTATCACGGTCAGCTTGCAAAAGAATTCGCCCCCGATACGATTAAATACCTTACAAACGAAACTATTAACAATTGCATTGTGACTTATTATGACACAGGTGTTCCGGTTAAAGGTGATATGTACAATATGGAAAAAGCTTTCGGCAAAGACCCGTATGAAATGTTTCTTTCAGGAACTTCTGCTCTCATAACTCTTGAAAACAAAAACACTGAAAGCGAAAAAGAACTGGTTCTTTTCCGTGATTCCTTCGGCGGAAGTCTCGCTCCCCTTTTGGTTGAAGGCTATAAAAAAATTACGGTTGTGGATATAAGATATATACAAAGCAATTTTATCGGCAACTTTGTTGATTTTGAAAATTGCGATGTGTTATTTTTATACAGCACTACTCTCCTGAACAACAGTCTTGCATTGAGATAAAAATGTGATGTACAAAAAGTAGGTGTAAAAATTATTTTACACCTACTTTTTGTATTAATTTATTTTTTTTGAAAGGACTCTTCCTGTTTCATCGAGAACATATCTGAAGCTTCCGCGTTTGTAGTAACCGTCAGAGTTATGATCATCAGAGGTTACAGCTGAACCGTCAGCCACTCTGAAAATGTATTTATCCCCGTCTATTGTGAATACCCCGGTTTGATATTCACCATCCACATAGTATCTGTATTCGCCGTCATCATCAAGATAAATACCATTCTTAGCTCCCTGCTCAAACGAAAGGATATAATCAGACATCACTGCATTGCCGTTATCATCTCTCGTTACAGTAATCAATGTTCCCGTTGGAGAAAAGTCATATATTGCTCCGCCAACCTGAGTAGCATAGGTTGCTATTGCTCCTCCGCCATTCTTTGAAAAATAATACTTATAATAACCTGTTTCACCCTTAAGTACTTTCCAGCCTGTCAACGGAGTTCCGTTTACATAGTATCTGTATTTTCCATCTGAGCCTTTTGTAAGTAAATCTGACTTAAGGCACTCGTCCTCAGATTTATCTTCCTGGAAATAACCTATCCAGTGTCCGTCTGTTGCATCAAGATTATAATATATACTTCCGATTTTAGCGTAACCCTTTAACAGATTTTCTGATTTTGTTGAAAAATAGTATTTGTTTCCATCGATATATTGCCATCCTTTTAAAGGTACACTGTCCACATAATACTTTGTGTTTCCGTCTCCATCGGTTACAAATCCGTTTATTTTCTGATATAATACAGGATTTCCATCTTCGTCATAGCTTTCTATTAATTTTCCGTCGTCGGTAAAATCATAATATGAGCTTCCGACCCTTTTATTTGTTCCGGTCATTGCTGCTCCATATTTTGATGAACTCGAGGAAAAATAGTATTTATATCCAAGTGATGTTGTCTGCCAACCGGTTTGAATTACTCCGTTGACATAGTATCTGTAATAGCCGTCAGAATCAAGAACAACTCCCGTGAATCCGCTTTCAGATTCTTCATATATTGCATAAAGTGTTATATTTTTATCAACCACAACAGAGCTCATTGCTTCTGTTGCGTTTACATCAGTACTCCAGCCAAGGAAATCGTATCCTGATTTTTCTGCTGCAACAGTTAAGTCTGCATTTGTATTTACTCTTGCTTTTTTACTCGAAAGGGCTGTCTTACCTCCGTTTCCGTCATAGGTTACTGTGTAAACAATTCCCTGAACGGGATCGTAAAAGTATTCTGCATTTCCGGAACTGTCATAAGCGCTTATGAGCTTTCCGTCATTGGCAAAATCATAATATGAGCTTCCAACTTTCTTATTTGCCCCTGTCATTGCCGCACCATATTTTGATGAACTTGTCGAAAAATAATATTTATAGCCCACAGGAGTTATCTGCCAGCCGGTCTGTGCTTCACCATCAATATAGTATCTGTAATAGCCGTCTGAACCTTTGGTTATATATGTATCTTCAGGGTCAACAAGATATAAAAGCGCATTTCCGTAAGCATCATATCCGGCTATTAATTTCCCCTCATCTGTAAAATCATAATAAGTGCCGCCAACTTTGATATTTTTACTTGTCATTGCTGCTCCGTATTTAGATGAGCTTGATGAGAAATAATATCTGTATCCGTCAACATTCTGCCAGCCGGTCTGCACAACACCATCTTTATAATACTTGTAGTAACCATCAGAATCAAGGACAATACCCGTCAGTGCTTCTGTATATACTGCATATAAAACAATATCCCCTGTCACTTTGTAAGAACTGATTATTTCCGTTGCATTCTCATCCGTGCTCCAGCCAAGAAACCTATAACCTGCTTTTGAAGCAGTAACAGTCAAATCGGCATTTGCACCATAACTCACTGTTTTGCTACCGGCTGAAGCTGTTCCGCCGTTTGCATTATATGTAACTGTATATTTAATCGGTTCCCACTGAGCATAAAGGGTTACATCAGCATCTATTGTATATTCATCTACAGGCTGATATGAAGTTCCCTGTCCGTTAGCAGAAGTATTCCATTCCTTAAATATATAACCTTCTTTTATCGGAATACTTGATGAAAGTTTCAAAATTTCTCCTGTTGTTTTCTGCTGTGACAGCGGTGCCCATGTTCCGCCATTGGAATCATACGAAACTGTGTACTTTTCACCAAGGCAATGAACCGTTGCATTAGTAAGGTATGTGTTTCCGTTAGCAATATTAATTGCATTCCACTGTGCTTTTGTTCCAAGATAATAAACATCTTTCAAATTGTTACAAGAGCTAAACGCTCCATAAGGTATGGCTGTTAATTGAGTTCCGATGGTAACACTTTCCAGGTTGTTACAGTATTTAAATGCATATTCACCCATGCTTACAAGGCTTTCCGGAAGTACAGCTCTGGTAATTGCATCGCAATTTAAAAAGGCATAATTTCCTATTGATTCAACACCTTCAGGAAGAACCAGCTCAGGTATATTGTCACAGTTTGCAAAAGCACTATTTCCTATCGACTTGGTTCCGCCGGTAATATTCAAATCAGTTAATCCGTCGCAGAACTGAAATGCGTAGTTACCAATTGTTGTGGTATTCTGAGGGATTGATAACTCGGTCAAGGCTCGACAATTTTGAAATGCATAATCCCCTATGCTTGTCACTGTCTGCGGTAAAGTTAATGATTTAAGAGCAACAGCCTGATAAAATGCATAATCACCGATTTTTTTAACATTATTTCCAAGTTTAAGAGTTTCAAGAACACCACAATTTCTGAATGCTTCATTGGGAATTTCAGTAACACCGTTGCCGATAGTCAGACTAGTCATAGCTTCTGCATACTCAAATGCACTTGTGCCCAAATAAGTAACACTGTCAGGAATTTTTGCACTTTGCAAATACCAACAACTTGAAAAAGCTCCATCACCTATAGTCTGAAGTCCCTCATTCAATGTCAATGTCTTTAATCCGGAACCATTAAAAGCAAACTTATCTATTGTTTTAACACTTGAGGGGACATTAAGAGACTCAAGAGCTGTACCTGAAAAAGCCGCACAACCTATTTCAGTAAGAGTATTAGGCAAAGTTATACTTTTGAGGCTGTCTGTTCTGGTAAGTGCATAATCACCTATTCTTGTAACATTACCCATATACACATTTGACAAATTCTTACAATAATAGAACACATAGTCACCAAGTGTAGTGATGGTATTCTGCAATGTAACAGTTTTTATAGCATCACGATATGGATACCAATGCCAATCTCTTACAGTGTCATGATTATACATAGGACCTGAACCCCACATTCTGAGATTACCCTCATCAAACATCAATTCATAAGTTATGTTTGTATCATATCCCATAACACCTTCTATTCCATCAACATCATAAGCTGATACAGGAAGTGTTAACAATGATACCAGCAAGCAAATGAAAAGAACTGCTGAACATATTTTTTTACTCATAATTTCCTCCAAAAAACAGTATATTACATTTTAACATAAATAAACTCTTTTGTAAATAGCAGGGATTAAAGTACCTTTTTAAGATATTTACCTGTATATGAATTTTTGTTTTTTGCAACCTCTTCGGGAGTACCGAAGGCTACAACTTCGCCGCCCTTATCTCCGCCTTCGGGACCCATATCAATAATATAATCCGCTGTTTTGATGACATCAAGATTGTGTTCAATTACAATAACGGTATTTCCGTTTTCCGAAAGCTTTCTTATTATTGAAATAAGCTTTTTGACATCATCTGTGTGAAGTCCTGTTGTGGGTTCGTCAAGAATATAAACAGTTTTTCCGGTGCTTTTCTTTGAAAGCTCTGTTGCAAGCTTAACCCTCTGTGCCTCTCCGCCCGAAAGGGTTGTTGCAGGCTGACCGAGTTTTACATAGCCAAGACCAACATCGTTAAGAACCTGAAGCTTGTTCTTGATTTTTGGAATGTTTGAGAAGAACGAAAGTCCTTCTTCTATTGTCATATCAAGCACTTCAAAGATGTTTTTGCCTTTGTACTTAACCTCAAGGGTTTCTCTGTTATATCTTTTCCCTTTACAAACTTCGCAGGGAACATATACGTCTGACAAGAAGTGCATTTCAATTTTTATTATACCGTCACCCTCGCAAGCTTCACATCTTCCGCCTTTTACGTTAAAGCTGAATCGCCCTGCGTTATAACCTCTCACCTGAGCCTCTTCCGTTG
>CAZMHL010000102.1:0-6978 GCA_964566065.1 uncultured Eubacteriales bacterium | reverse complement strand
ATATGGATATGGTAAGCCTTACATTCTCACCGGTATCTAACGAAGTGTTCCTTGGTACCTGCAGTAACGGAACCATAATTTATGAATATGATAACTATACTCGCGAAAATTATGTGAAATTCAACAATAACGGAGTATCAGGAAGAACACCCACTAAGCTTTCTGCAATATACGGAGAAACAGTTGTTTTACCAGAAATACTTGTTGAGAAAACAGGATATAATTTCGCCGGATGGGAATACACATATCAGGTTGTAGATTCAAGTAAAAATACTGTTTCAACAGCTACCAGGGTATATCAGCCGGGTGATGAGTTCACTGTTCAGTATAAAAATGTTACTTTAAAGGCTGTCTGGGAAGAAGCGTCTGCATTTTACAATGCAGACGGCGAGGTTATGGAAACACTTGATTCAGAAAGTGTAAGAGGTGTTATATACGCTGAAGGCTACACAGGATCAGTTTTACCTGTAATTGGTGTGTATTATAAAGCACATCCAAATATAATGGTAAAATTTGCTACAGGCAGCAGCGTTGATTTCAGTGGTAATGCATTTGCTGAATGTAACATTAATTTAACAGGAATTGATTTGGAAAATGTGTTTCTTAAAATGTTCCTTATTAGTGATTTTAAGGATTTGATTCCTGTCGAAAAGTTTGTAACATTGGAATAATATTTTTTAGAAAAGTCTGTCATTGATATGCACCTCCAAAAGTGTCTAACTTTTGGGGTACATATCATACTTGGGCTTTTTTTCTTACTTGACTTATTTTTATTTTATTATATAATTATTGTATAATATTGATGGGAGGAAATGCTATGAAAAAAATCCGTGAATTCGGTGTTAAAGGAAACGGTTCTTCTGATGAAACAATATTGATTCAAAAAGCAATTGATGAATGTGCACTATCAAAAGATGAACTTGTGTTTGAAGCGGGAACATATATTACAACTTCTTTGAATCTTCGAACTGATTCTGTTATTAATCTTGAAGAAGGTTCAGTAATAAAAGCTAATCCCGACTATAAGGAATGGGAAAAATGTACGCACAAACCTTTGATATATTCCCTTGACGCTGAAAATGTAACAATAAAGGGCAATGGTGAGGTTTGCTGTAACGGTACTTTGTTCAGAGATGAAGTAGGAAAACCTTTATGGGAAGCAAGACCACATGGTACTATAGTTTTCAGAAATACGAAAAACATTTCGCTTTCAGGTATTAAAATAACTGATTCTGTAAGTTGGACTGTTCATTTCGACGACAGTGAATATGCCGTTGTTGACGGTATAACAATCAGAAACCTTGAATATCAGAAATCCAATTGTTGTGATGGTATTGATATTAATGGATGCAGACATATTGAAATAAAAAATTGTGATATTGAAACCGGCGATGATGCCATTTGTTTAAAAAATATTGATGTTGTAAATCGCTCACATAAACGTGGGGCAATGTATGATATTTATGCCCATGACTGTGTTCTTGCTACAACTTGTAACGGTTTTAAAATCGGAACTGAAACTGTAGGCGATGCTTATGATATAAGAGTTGAGAACATCGTTCTTAACAGACACTCAAATTGTGCAGATTCAGGTTATCCTGAAGGTATGGGAATGCCTCTTTCTGCTATTGACCTACAGTCTAATGATGGTGCAATTATTCACGACATAACTGTGAAAAATTTCCATGCATCTATTGCAGGAACGCCATTGTTTGTTGTTTTGCAAAAAAGAAGAACCATAACTGAAAGTTCAGAGCCGGGAAAACTTTATAATATTAGCATTGAAAACTTCAAAGTTGATAGATCTATTCGTCCGTGTCTTATAAACTCATGCGAAGGAGCGTATGTTGAAAATGTGACCATTAAGAATATGGAAGCACATAACTTTGAAACTTATAATGGTGAATTAAAGGCTATAAGAGCTTGCGGCAGATGTTATCCTGATCCGTATAATTACGGGCACTTTCCTGCATACGGATTGTTTGCCTATAATGTGAAAAATCTTAATATTGATGAAAGCGTTATTTTGGTTGACGAAGCAAACAGCGGAAGAGAATGTGTAATAATCCAAAATGATCAGAGGTGACAAAATGAATATTAGTGAGTTTGATATTTTCCCTGATGAAAAACTCTTGCAGACTGAAAAATACAGCAAGCTATTGAAGTCGCTGCATCTCAAAGGGCAACTTTGAATTTTCCTGCCGGAACTTACGTGACAACAACGTTATATTTACAGGACAACTCTCATATAGTGTTAGATGAGGGTGCTGTCATAGTTGCAAGTCCTGAATATATCGACCGGAAGATTTTAGATAAAAACCGCTAATAATTGCTGAAGATAAAGAAAATATTTTTCTTGAGGGAAATGGTAGTATATCGTGTAATGGTAGATTTTATCACGATACAGAAGGCAATCCTACTGATTTGTACAGACCGGCTCATACGGTAAGTTTTATAGATGCAAAAATTGGTAAGATATACAACATTACCGTTGATAATATGAAGATTCGCAAATGTATTCGTACCAGTCAGATTAATGTAGCCGAAGGCGGACTGGTTGAAAATGTGAAAATATCAAATTTCGAATCTCACAATTACGAAGAATACAAAGGGGAATATAAAGCTTTTGTTCCGGAGGGCAGTGGTATCCCGATGCATATAATTACAGGCACATGCCTGCATATGGTTTGTTTGCACGTAAAGTCAAGAATTTGGATATAAGTGACAATGTCAGATTTTGATGAAGTTTCAAGTGGGAGAGAAGCGATAATTATAGAATAATTACATATGGAGGATATAATGACTTATTTAGAAAATTATAATAACTGGATCTCATCAGATAATGTGGATGAAGACACAAAAAAAGAACTTTTGCAAATTAAAGATGACCAGAAAGCGGTTGAAGACAGATTTTATAAAAATCTTGAATTCGGTACAGGTGGATTAAGAGGTGTAATTGGGGCAGGTTGCAACAGGATGAATATATATACTGTTCGTCATGCTACACAAGGTGTTGCCGATTATGTTAAATCATGCGGAGAAAAAGCCGTTAACAAAGGATTTGTTATTGCATATGACACAAGACATAAGTCTGATGTTTTTGCAAAAGAGGCGGCAAATATTCTTGTAAACAACGGAATTAAAACCTATCTGTTTGACAGACCTGTTCCTACACCTGAACTCTCTTTCAGCGTAAGGGAGCTTGACGCTTTTGGCGGTATTGTTATAACTGCCAGCCATAACCCTGCCGAATATAACGGATATAAGGTTTACGATGAAAACGGTTGCCAGATTACGGTTGAAGCTGCTGATATGATTTATTCAGTTATGCAAAAAAATGATATTCTTGGTATTGCATGCATGGACAAAACCGAAGAGATAATTTATGTTGGTGATACTGTAGAAGAAAAATACCTGGATGCAGTTTTTTCACAGTCTTTAAATGTTGAGAAAATTAAGAATTATGCAGCAGAATACAAAGTAGTATATACACCGCTTCATGGTACAGGAAGAGTTCCTGTTGAAAAAATTCTCAATAGAATAGGCGTAACAGTAGTTCCGGTTAAAGAACAATATATGCCTGATCCCGATTTTTCAACTGTAAAGAGTCCGAACCCTGAAGAAAAAGATGGTCTTGCTATGGCTATTGCTTTAGCAGAAAAAGAAGGTGCTTCGCTGGTGGTTGCTACAGACCCGGATTCTGACCGTCTTGGCGTAGTTATAAAAGACAACAAAGGGGAGTTTTTACCACTTACAGGCAATCAGGTTGGAATATTATTACTCAATTACATAATTAATTATAAAGTCGCTGTGGAAAATCCCGCTATTGTAAAAACAATAGTAACTACACCTATGGCTGAGGCTATAGCCGAAAGTAAGAATATTAAAGTTTATAATGTGCTCACAGGGTTTAAGTTTATAGGCGAAAAGATATTTGAATTTGAACAGAATAAAAACAACAATTATCTGTTTGGATTTGAAGAAAGCTGCGGATATCTTTCAGGAACATATGCCAGAGATAAAGATGCTGTTGTGGCAGCAATGCTTGTTTCTGAAATGTATGCTTTCTACAGTCATACTCTTAATAAAAGTCTGTATGAAGTCCTTGATGAATTATACAGTACATATGGATATTACAAAGAATCCCTGACTTCAATCACTATTAAAGGCAAAGCGGGGCTTGAGAAAATTACACAGATTATGGATGTTATGAGAAAAGAATGTACTTCAGAAATAGCAGGTCTTGCTATAGAAAATGTTACAGATTATCTTGAAACTGATAAAACCGGTCTTCCTAAATCAAACGTTCTAAGCTTTGAATTAAAAGACGGAAGAAAGTTTATTATCAGACCGTCCGGTACTGAACCCAAAATTAAGATTTATTTCTTTGTAAAAGGTGATTCTGAAAATGATTCTGTAAACAAATTAGATGCTCTTGTTAAAGAAATCAAAGATTTTATTAACCAAATCTAAAAAACAGGCTTTGCCTGTTTTTTATTTGACAAAAAATAATAATTGTAATATATTTTATTTATGAAAACTATTATTACAGAGGTGTATGATGCATAAAAAATTTACTGTAAAAGAAATGAGTTGCGCTGCTTGCAGTGCACGTGTTGAAAAATGTGTTTCAGCGTTAGCCGGAGTGAATTCTGTATCCGTAAATCTTGTCTCGGCGGTTATGAATGTAGATTATGATGAAGAATTAATAAATCAGGATTTAATTATAAAAGCAGTTACCGATGCCGGTTATCCAACTGAAATTTATGTTAATAACAGAGAAAACTTACAATTGTTGGAAATGAAAAGATTGAGAAACAGATTTGTATTATCTCTGCTTTTTTTCATACCCCTTATGTATGTTGCTATGTATCATATGTTTCCACATCCGTATATTTTGCACCAACTGGGTAGTTCGGTTTATTATGGCATAGTTCAGATTATACTGCTTACACCAATTGTTGCTATCAATTTCCATTACTATAAGGATGGCTTTTTAAGTTTTTTCCGCCGTTCTCCCAATATGAATTCTCTTATAGCAGTTGGGTCCGGTGTAACAATAATTTATGGCATATATTGTATCGTTATAAGAATTAACAATTTTTATCTTGAATCCGCCGGAATGATTTTGACATTAATCACTTTAGGAAAATTTCTGGAATCCAAAGCTAAATTAAAAACCAAGAATTCAGTTCAGAAATTATATGACTTAACTCCTAAAACAGCGATAATTGAAAAAAACGGGGAAGAAGTTACTGTTTCTGCCGAAAGAGTGAACAAAGGTGATATTCTGGTAATTAAAAATGGGTTTATCGTTCCTGCTGACGGAGTGATTATTGAGGGAAATGTTACTTTGGATCAGTCGGTAATAACAGGTGAGGGAATGCCTGTTGATAAAACTGTTGGTGAAAAAGTTATTTCTGCAACGACGGTTATTAACGGCTATGCAAAGGTTAAAGCAGAAAACACGGGAGAGGAAACTGTATTTTCCAAAATAGTCGAAACTGTTGAAACAGCAATGTCTACAAAAGCTCCTATAGCAAAACTTGCTGATAAAGTCAGCGGTTATTTTGTTCCGGCTGTGATATTACTTTCAATTATTACATTTGTTGTATGGAAAATGACAGGGATGAATTTTGAATTTTCATTTTCAGCCGCCGTTTCTGTTCTTGTAATTTCTTGCCCGTGTGCGCTTGGTCTTGCTACGCCGGTGTCTGTAACTGTCGGAATGGGAAAAGGGGCACAAAACGGAATATTGATAAAAAATGCAGAAATTTTGGAAACTGCACATAAGGCTGATATTGTGTTTTTAGATAAAACGGGCACTGTTACTGAAGGGAAGCCTTACGTAAAAGAGATCGTTTCATTTATAGCAGAAAAAGAGCTTTTAAAGATTATTGCATCTCTTGAAAAAATGTCTGAGCATGTAATTTCAAAGGCAATAATTGATAAATATAATTCCGCTGATTACTATGAAGTGCTTGATTTTGAAGTTAAGAACGGAGTTGGAATAAGCGGCATAATCAATGGTAAAAAATATTTTGCCGGAAGCCGAAATGCAGTTGCGAATTGTAATGGCTTTATTGAACCTGAAACTTCCGGAACTGTTATATATCTAACAGAAAGCGATAGTATTCTCGGTTATGTCTTGTTGGATGACAAAATAAAAGAAACGTCAAGAAATGCCATTAAAGAACTTTCGAAAATGAATGTAAAGTGTATTATGCTTACAGGAGATAATAAGAAAGCCGCTGCAGAGATTTCTGAAAACGTTGGCATTCAGGAAGTGTACAGTGATCTTATGCCGGAAGATAAAATGAAAATAATAAGAAAGTTTCAATCAGACGGTAAAGTTGTTGCAATGGTAGGGGATGGTGTTAACGATGCACCGGCTCTTGCTGCCGCAGACATAGGAATTGCAATAGGTGCCGGGACGGACGTTGCAATTGAGTGTGCAGATATTGTTTTGAGTAAAAACAATCTTGAAGATGTGGCTTATGCAATACTTCTCAGTAAAGAAACTTTGAAAAATGTTAAACAAAACTTGTTCTGGGCATTCTTTTATAATATTTTGTGTATTCCCGTGGCTGCCGGAGTGTTGTACAAGCCATTTGGTATATTGCTTAATCCTATGATCGCATCTGGCACTATGATGTTCAGTTCATTGTTTGTGTTATCAAATGCTTTAAGGTTAAATTTAGTAAAAATAGGCAAAAAATTGGCGTAAACTCTTTACAAATTCGATTAAATCATATATAATTAATACGTTTAGATAAGTTTATAATATTTAAGGAGGATAAAATGAGTAAAAAGTTTGTTTATCTTTTTAGCGAAGGCGACGCTTCTATGCGTGAACTTCTCGGTGGTAAGGGTGCTAACCTTGCTGAAATGACCAAAATCGGTCTTCCTGTTCCACAGGGTTTTACTGTTTCATCTGAAGCTTGTACACAGTATTACGAAGATGGTCGTAAAATCAAT
>CAZMHL010000101.1:0-7113 GCA_964566065.1 uncultured Eubacteriales bacterium | reverse complement strand
GGATGAAACATCGCTTAACCCGGTGAAATTGATGCCTTTTACGACCCGGCCATTATTAACATCCAGACATGGAATAATTCTTTTGGTTATCATCTTGTCACCTCTAGTGCTTCTTTTAAACAAATAGCCTTTTCGTAGTATGCTTTGCCTATGATTGCTCCGTATATATTGAGTTCCTTAAGTTTTTTTATATCATCAATTGATGAAACACCTCCGGATGCTATAAATTTGATTTCAAATCTGTCTGACAGTTCTTTATAAAGATTTAAATTCGTACCTTGCATTGCTCCGTCTTTTGAAACGTCTGTGCAAATTACAGTGCTAACGCCGATTTTCTCCATTTTGTCACAAAATTCAAAACAACTGTACTCTGTTTTTTCAGTCCACCCTTTAATTGCAACATATCCGTCTTTAATGTCAATTCCAACTGCAATTTTATCTTTGTATGTTTTGATAGCTTTTTTGAGAAACTCCTCGTCTTTTACAGCAGCAGTACCTAAAATTACGCGATTAACGCCGGAATCTATATATTCTTTTATTACTTCCATATTTCGAATCCCACCGCCAACTTCAACAAAAAGGTTACAGGATTTGACAATTTTTTTTATTGTTGATAAATTGGGAGTAGTACCGTCTTTTGCACCTTCAAGGTCAACGATGTGAATGAAGTTCGCGCCTTGGTTCTCAAAGTCTTTGGCAAATTCTGCCGGGTTATCACTATAAACAGTCATTTTATTATAATCGCCCTTCAATAATCTGACTGCTTTTCCGTTGTATAAATCTATTGCGGGGAAAATATGCATATATTACTACCTTTCTTTTTCGCTATTCACAAAAAGCTTTTAAAATATTCAAACCAACTTCGCCACTTTTTTCCGGATGAAACTGACAGCCGAAAATATTGTCCTTTTCAATTGCTGCTGTAAGCTCAACGCCGTATTCAGATGTAGCAAGAATATTTTCATCACAGTTTGAAGCATAGTAAGAATGAACAAAATAAACAAAATCACCATTTCTTATATATTTAAACAGCTTTGAATTACTTTTTTTGAATATCAGTGAGTTCCAACCGATATGAGGTATTTTAAGGTTTGTAGGTATAACGCCTTCCATAGGTACTATTTCGCCTTTTATTAAGCCAAGACCTTCGTGTTCACCGAATTCAAAGCTTTTTTCAAAAAGCATCTGCATACCAAGGCATATTCCTAATATCGGTTTTCCTTTTTTTACTTCTTTTTTTATAATCTCATCAATTCCGTGTGCTTTTAGTTTTTTTGCAGCGTCTTCAAAAGCACCTACTCCGGGGAGAATAAGCTTGTCGGCTTTTTTTATCATTTCTTTTTCACCGGAAATTATAACATCTGCTCCTATAGCCGAAAGGGAACTCTTAAGAGAAAAGAGATTTCCAACTCCGTAGTCTATTATAACAATCATTAAAGTACTCCTTTGGTTGACATTATATCATCTGAAAAATCAGGATCTATTTTTAATGCTTTTCTGAGAGTTTGAGCTACCGACTTGAATGTGCCTTCTATTATGTGATGAGAGTTCTTACCGGACAACTGTTTTATATGAAGGGTACAATCGCAATTTCTTGTGAATGCAATCCAGAATTCTTCAACAAGCTCGGTGTCAAATTCACCTACTTTTTCACTAGGAATTTCGAGTTGATATTCCAGATGTCCTCTACCTGATAAGTCGACAGCGGTAAGTATCAATGATTCATCCATTGGCAATATTGTGTCACCATAACGAACAATACCTTTTTTGTCTTTCATTGCATCCTTGAAAGCACATCCGAGAGCAATTCCAATATCTTCCACACTGTGATGATAATCTACGTATGTATCTCCTTTACAGGTGATTGATATATCGAATCTGCCGTGTTTGGCAAATAAAGTAAGCATATGGTCAAGGAAACCGCATCCGGTGTCAAGAGTGCTCTTGCCGCTGCCGTCAATGCTGAGCGACAGAGTTATGTCCGTTTCGCTTGTTTTTCTGTTAATATTTGATATTCTCATAGTAAATCCTCCATAATTTCTTTTATGGTATTTATTAGCGTTTCCATTTGACTTTTCGTTCCTACAGTTATGCGGTTATATTCTTTAATTTTGACTTTGTTAAAATGTCTGATGAGTATTTTTCTGTCTTTGAGTTCTTCGTAAAGTTTTTGACCGCTTATTTTATTATGCTTTGCGAAAATAAAATTTGCTTTAGTATTTGTAACTGTAAAACCTAATTTTATAAGCTCTTTTACAGTAAATTCTCTGTTCCTGATTATTTCGTCACAATTTTTATTGGTATATTCTTCATCTTCAAGAAGACCGATACCTGAAGCCATTGTCATCTTATTGATATTGTAAGGATTTGTGGAGTATTTAATGGTTTTCAGATCGTTAATTAACTCTTTACATGCTACACCGAATCCTAAGCGTCCACCAGCCATTGAACGGGATTTTGAAAAAGTTTGTGTTACAAGGAGGTTATCGTATTTATGTATCAGCGGAACGCAGCTTTCGCCTCCGAAATCAATATAAGCCTCATCTATTACTACTATATTATCAGGATTTGATTTCAATATAGATTCAATGTCAGATAAAGAGACAGCAATTCCGGTTGGGGCATTGGGATTTGCAATAAATATGTTTTTGTTAATACCTATATAGTCTTTGATATTTATTGTGAAATCGTCATTTAATGGTATTTCGGTATAAGGTATTTGATTTAACTTTGCAAAGACGGGATAGAACCCATAAGTAATGTCCGGAAAAGCAACAGGGTGTTTTTCATCGCAAAACGCTATAAATGCAAAATTTAATATTTCATCAGAACCGTTTGTCATTAAAACTTCATCAAAGTCGACATTTAAAATGTTGGCAACTTTCTCTGTAAGCACCTGGCATTCCGGGTCAGGATACAGATTTAATTCTGAAGCTGCTTTTTTTGCATACATAACGGATTTGTCAGAGGGTGGGAAAGGGGATTCGTTTGTGTTTAGTTTTATAAAATCATTTTCCTTTGGTTGCTCACCGGGAGTATAAGGTGTTAAATCTTTAAGTTTGTTTGAAAAAAATCTGCTCATGTTTTACTCCTCAATACGAATTTCTGCACTTTTAGCATGTGCAGTCAGACCTTCTTTTCTGGCAAAATATGCAACATCTTTTGCTATATTTTTGAATGCGTCTTCTGAATAATAAGTATACTGCGTCTTTTTCAAAAAGTCATCAACCGAAAGTGGACTTGAGAATTTTGCAGTTCCGCTTGTAGGCAATGTGTGATTTGGACCAGCCATATAATCGCCTAAAGCTTCAGGACAATTTTTGCCCATAAATATCGAACCTGCATGATTAACCTTATCAAGATAATCAAAGGGATTGTCTACACATATTTCCAGATGTTCCGGTGCAATTTCATTTGAAACTTCTATAGCTGTCATAATATCATCTGTAATAATGATTTTTCCGTTTTCATCTATGGACGTGCGGGCTATATCACATCTTTCTAATAGCGGTATTTGATTTTCAAGTTCTTTGCTTACATCAATGGCAAGTTTTTCTGAATCGGTTATTAATACTGCACTTGCCATTTTATCGTGTTCCGCTTGGGAAAGCATATCAGCGGCTACATATTTAGGGTTACATGTTCCGTCTGCAATAATCAGTATTTCACTTGGACCTGCAATCATATCTATTGAAACAACACCATATACTTGTTTTTTTGCTTCTGCAACGTATGCATTTCCCGGACCTACGATTTTGTCAGTTTTAGGAACACTTTCAGTTCCGTATGCGAGGGCAGCAATGGCTTGTGCTCCTCCAATTTTAAATATTTTATTTACGCCTGCAATTTTAGCTGCCGCGAGTATATGTGGATTGATTTTTCCATTTTCTGACGGAGGAGTTGTCATAACTACTTCTTTGCAGCCTGCAATTTTTGCAGGAATAGCATCCATCAATACTGTGGAAGGATAAGCGGCGGTTCCGCCCGGTACATAAAGACCTGCTCTGTTTACAGGTATAATTTTCTGCCCGGTAATTACTCCGTTTTCTTCATTTATTATAAAGCTGTTCCTTACTTGTTTTTTGTGAAAGTTTTCTATATTTTCTGCAGCTTTTTTTAATATTCGGATAAATTCCGGTTCTACTTCAGATACTGCGTCATTGATTTCCTGTTCTGATACAAGTAAGGTGTCAAGTTCAGCTTTGTCAAATTTTTTGCAATACTTGTAAAGAGCACTGTCACCGTTGTTTTTAACATCGCTGATTATTTTAGAAACGGTTTGTTCAATATTTGGATTATCAATTTTTCTTATAAAAATATCTTTGTTGTCAATTTCATTGTATTTTAAAATTCTGATCATTTTAATCCTCCATCTGATTTGCAAGTTCTTTTGAGATCGTTTCTATCATATCTCCTTTAAATTTAAAGGATGATTTGTTTGAAATTAATCGGGCACTTATAGGTACAATGCTTTCTATAACTTCAAGGTTGTTTTCTTTTAATGTGGTTCCGGTTTCTACGATATCAACTATTACATCCGAAAGTCCAAGTATCGGTGCTATTTCTATAGAACCATTGAGGTGGATTATATCAATATCTCTTCCGATTGATGAATAATAGTTTTTAGTTATATTGCTGAATTTAGTGGCAACACGCAATGTTTTTTGTGTATCATCACGAAATCCTTTTTTTGAAGCAATAGCCATTCTGCATTTTCCTATGTTAAGGTCCAACAATTCGTAGACGTCAGGGGAGTATTCAAGAAGAATGTCTTTTCCGGCCACGCCTATATCTGCTGCTCCTCTTTCAACATATATCGCAACATCAGAGGGTTTTACCCAGAAGTATCTTATACCTTTTTCCTGATTTTCAAAAATCAGTTTTCTGTTATTTTCTTTTATTGATGGGCATTCAAATCCTGCTTTTTCAAACATTGAATATACCTTTTCACCAAGTCTTCCTTTGGGGAGAGCAACATTAAGCATTGTTTTCAATGAACTGAACTCCTTTGTCGTCTATTTTTAAGATTTCTTTGTATCTGATTTTTTTCGGCACATTTTTCTGAACCGTAACAGATTTTTTTTCAGATATAAATTTGTCCACAGTCGAATTTAGTAAATTTAAATTTGTTTTTTCATCATATACAATAACGGTATCAACGTCATATTCTTTTGGTGTTTCGCTGAATCTTTCAAGCAAGTCTAGGTATACTGCAAATCCAATGGCGTTAGAATTTCTTTTCATTTTAGTCATAAGGTTATCGTATTGACCGCCTGAGAGTATACCGGAAGAAATGCCTTGTATAAATCCCTTAAAGACAAATCCGTTGTAATAATTCATATCATTAATTACAGAAAAGTCAATTCGTACTTTGTTAGAAAATCCGTTGTTTTCGAGCATATTAATAATTGAAATTAATTGTTTTACCTCATTTGAACAATCAAGTTTTTCTAATATTGGCTTAACTTTATCAAGTGAACCATATGTTGATATTAATTCCTTAAGAATGGTACAATCGATATTTTCGGCTGAACACACTGAATCGATGCCATGTACATTTTTTTCGTCAATACATTTGATTAATGTTTTTTCTGTTTCTTTTGTTACGCCCATTGCATTGATTACAGATGAAACGATTCCCAGGTGTGAAATGTCAAGTATAAAATCTTCTGAAATTGCATTAAGACTTTTACATGCCAGAAACATTACTTCGTATATGTTATAGTCATCAATATCACCGATACATTCGAGTCCTGCCTGCATAATTTCTTTAAATGAATGACTGCCTTTTGAAACACGATATACGTTTTCGTTGTAGTAAAGTTTTTGCACGCCTTCGCTTGAACCATCTATATTTTTAATTATAGACAGAGTAACATCAGGTTTGAGAGCCATAAGCTTGCCGTTGGTATCTGTAAAAGTGATAATGTTGTCCGATATGAGAAAGTTTTTGTTTCTTACATACAGATCGTATTCTTCAAATTTGCTCATTTTATATTGAGAGTAGCCATATTTCTGGTAAATTGAACGGAGCTCAAAAATTGCCTTTTCATCGTTTTTAAGTATAATTTGGTCAAGATTCATTTTTTGTTCCTCCAATTATTTTGTTTTTTCAAGAACACTCTTATATCCGCCGCTGCCGTATGTCAGGCATCTGTTCACTCTGCTGATGGTAGCGGTGCTCGCTCCTGTTTCTTTAGTTATTTCCTGATAGTTTTTTCCGTCGTTAAGTTTTTTTGCAACATGAAGTCTTTGCGATAGATCTTGAAGTTCCTTTACAGTACATATATCTTCGAAAAAATTTTGACATTCTTCCACTGTCTCAAGAGTGAGGATTGCTTTAAATAATTCTTTCATTTCATCAGTATGATAGTTTGTCATTTATATCACCTTTCACTTTAATGTTTTATCATTATATCACTTTAGTGCACTAAAGTCAATAGCAATATATATAATTTCTGCATTTTTATTCTTATACTTTGTATACATTTTTATATAATGTCATTTTAATTTTTTCAAAGCTATTTTTGGTGATCGGATCCGGATATGACATTATTTTCAATGGAATTTCAGATTGTCCCTGTTGTAATGGAGGCTGTATATATTCGAATGAATTTAAAACTGCTCCCATCTTTTTGTAAAATCTGATCCTTTTTTGCGAAATTTCGTTTGTCGGTGGTTCAACTTCAAATACCAATGGCTTTTGTAATGTTTGAATCATTGAGGCAAAAAGCTCCGAGCCCAGGCGTTTGCCTCGCAAATCTTTTCTCACCGCAAAATGCTCCAGAAAAAGAAATTCTTCGAAATCCCAGACGGCCATAAATGCATTAACTGATTTTCCGTCAGCGTACACTCTATATTCTTTTTGTTCAAATAAATTGAACTGTTCTTTTTTTGTCCTTCGTTCGTTTTTTGGAAAAGCTTCCTTTAATATAAAATAGAATTTTTCAAAATCATCTTTTGTAAGCAGTATCATCTTAAAAACTCCTTTCGAATGATTTTACTACTTATTTGTGAAAAAATCAACTTTTTTCAAAAAAAGACTTGACAAAAAGGGTGGAAGTGTAGTAATATAAACAAGTTGTCGCTTGAAAAAAGCCAAAATGTCAAAAA
>CAZMHL010000100.1:0-7141 GCA_964566065.1 uncultured Eubacteriales bacterium | reverse complement strand
ATCTGTAATTGAGCGGAACAGCCATAGCTCCTGTCTTTAAAATACCAAAATATATCGGGAGCCATTCTATTCCGTTCATAAGAAGGATGGCAACCTTGTCACCTTTTTTTATTCCTCTCGTAAGAAGAAAATTAGCCATTCTGTTAGCTTTTTTGTTGAAATCACTCCAGGTAATTTCTTTTCTGTAAGCCTCACTTGGATTAGAAACAATGAGAGAATATTCTTTCCATGTCATTCTTTCCTGCTTTTCAAGTTTGGGATTAATTTCCACAAGACTGACGTCGTTGGGGTAAAAATCAGCATTTTTCTTTAAAATATCAGTTATCGGCATTTTTTATTTTCCTTTCGATTATAATAATCTAAGATACAGAATCATCATCTGCACCCTAATATTGTATCATTAATTATTATTCATAGCAAGTAAAAATTTCAATACCTGCTTTCTATAAAAACTCAGACACAAAAAATAAAAATCCTCTGCATCCAGTTTAAGATACAGAGGACGAGAAATTACTCCCGTGGTACCACCTCAATTTGCTGACACTTCACAATTACAGCCTTATCAGGTACGTAGTCATACCTTAGTTCTGTAACGGGAACTCCCGTTGTACCTTTTCAGTACACAGCTCACAGAATGTATTCAAAATATGCTTTCCATTGTCTTGCAGCAACCGACAACTCTCTAAAGGTTCTGCATATTTTTACTTCTTTCCAATCATAGCTTTTATATTAACTTTCTTGTAAGTCTATCACTAATATTGTCAATTGTCAACACTTTTATAACTCTATAACTTTTACCCCGTTATCATTAAGAAGTTTTTTTAATTCTTCATTTGAATCTTTCTCTGTTATAACAAAATCTATATCTGAAAATGATGCAAGCTTTGCAAAACCAATACGACCAATTTTGCTTTTGTCAAACAAATAAAACTTTTCAGATGAATTTGAAAGCATATTCTTTTTCACGCCACATTCTCGTTCATTGCTTTCAAGTATTTCAGCGTTAATGGTAATACCTCTGCTGGAAAAAAACATTTTATTGGCAAAAAAATTATTTCTGATATCATCCTCTGCATGGCTTCCGACAAAAGACTGATTATTACTTACAATTCCACCTACAGCAATAACCGTAATATCAGGTGAATTAGAAAGTTCATTAACCACTCTTATTGAATTGGTTACGACTGTAACACTGCATAGTTTCTTGATTTCTTTTGCCATATAAAAAGTGGTTGTGGAAGCATCAAGAAAAACCGTATCTCCTTTTGCTATATATTTAACGGCTTCTTTTGCAAGTTTCATTTTTGCATCAGTGTTAAGATTTTTTCTTTTTTCAAGAGATAGTTCAATATTGTTTTCTTCAACAGGAATTGCACCGCCATGTGTACGCATAAGAAGTTCCTGCTTTTCAAGTTTTTCAAGATCTCGTCTGACAGTCTCTTCTGTAACATTAAGTTCAACACTAAGTTTATTTACAAGAACTGCACCGTTTTGTGACAATTGTTCTAAAATGTATTTCTGACGTTCTACCGCAAACATCTAACCCCTCCTATGTTAACTTTAACAGCATTTCCTGACAATTCTGACAACACTTCCATTCTTAATACCGGCAGAATTAGCATCATCGGTATCAATATGCATCTCCACATTAAAGTCATCTCTTACTCTGACCTGAACGTCAAAAAATTTGGTTGGTTTAACACCATCAACCATAACATCTACATAATCATTATCTTTAATGTTATGTCTTTTGGCATATTCAGGAGTAAGATGAATATGTCTGTTAGCGATGATTACACCTTCTTTTAAATACACGCTTCCCTTTGGTCCGACAACAACCAATCTCTCAGACCCTTCAATTTCTCCTGACGGACGTACCGGAGGGCTTACTTTAAGTATAAAAGTGTCGGTTCGTGAAATTTCAACCTGAGTATTCTTTCTTACAGGACCTAAAACACGAACTTTTTCTATGGATTTAAGTGAAGGTCCCACGAGTGTTACAAACTCTTCAGAGGCATATTCTCTTCCCATAAGTGTCTTCATCTTAGTGAGCTCATAACCCTTACCAAACAAAGTATCAAGATCTTCTCTTGAAAGGTGAATATGTCTTTGTGAAACTCCTACTTTTATTTCTTCATTTACTTCTTTTTTATATTCTCTAACTACATTTAAAACTACGTCTTCTATAGTTTTTGTGTCAAACAAAGCGTTCACCCCTATTCCTTATCGGCATCCATATTGAAAAATTTAGTAATTTCCGTATGAGGATTTGCAATAACAGCTTTTCCGTATACCTTCCCAAGCACAGAAGCGGACTGTTCCCCGGACTCTATAGCTGAATTAACCGCAGATACACTTCCTTTGATAACGAGAGTTACAAGCCTTCCGCCAAGTCTTTTTTCAGTGTGAACAAGTCTTACGTCAGATGTTTTAAGCATGTTATCAAGACCTTCTATTGAAGCGACAAGCCCCTGCACTTCAAGTAAACCTATCGAAACTCCCGTTGACTCGTTGAAATCTTCATAACCAATCATATTTTTGGGTAATTTTTTGTTAAATTTATCTTTATTGATGTCAAGCAGATATCCCATATTTTCAGTCATATCATCAGGTCGTGCAATCACATGGGAAACTACATATCTACCAGTGCTTTTTGCATATTCAACGCCCGCATCAACTGCTGATTGAACCGCAGATGTATCACCTTCAATTTTAACAATCATAATCAACGGTGCGGGTGCATCCGCACTTAAAGGACGGTTTCGGTCTAACGCAATGACCTTGACATCAGCAGCTTTTGCCGTAATATCAGCCACACATACTGCCGTTGTGAAACCATACACTTCTATCATTCCAAGTGACTTCATTTTAAAACTCCTTTAAATAATATGCAATCCGTCAACAAGAACACATCTTCTTTGTCTTGTAAATGAATGTGCTGCAGTCAAACCTTCACCGGTAGGTCCAGCAATGGTAAAGGTTGTATAACCTTCTCCTCCGGCACCAATTCCGGCATAAGAAGGAGCATTTTTAACAAATATGGTTGTTTCAACAGCCTTTGCAAATTTGGTAAGATTATCAATGTTCTTTGAATGAATGTGCGCTGAATGTCTGTTTCCATGTTCAGCCTTAACAGCATAATCAACAGCTTCGTCTATATCATTAACTCTTACAATTGCAAGAACAGGCATCATCATTTCAACCTGAACAAACGGGTGATTAAAGTCAGTCTCGCAAATTATAAGTCTTGCATCAGACTGAATTCCGAGTTCTTTCAGAAACAACGATGCATCCTTGCCTACCCATTTTTTGTTTATGTCAAACCTGCCGTTTTTCTCAACAAGTGCAAACTGCTTGATTTTTTCAGATTGTTCTTTGTTTGCGTAATATGCACCGTTTTTCTGCATCTCACGAATGAGTTCATCAGCTATATTGTTAAATGCAAAACATTCTTTTTCTGCAATACACGGCAAATTGTTGTCAAAGCTTGCGCCATCAACAATATCTTTTGCAGCTTTTTTGATGTCTGCAGTATCGTCAACAATAACCGGAGGATTACCCGCACCGGCACCAATAGCCTTTTTACCGGATGAAAGAAGAGCTCTTACAACTCCCGGTCCACCGGTAGCAACAAGCATTCTGACATCGGGAGACTTCATCATAACATTAGAAGAATCCATTGTAGGATTAGCTACAGATACCACAAGATTTTCCGGTCCACCTGCTTCAAGAATCGCTCTGTTTACAAGATCGACAGCATAATTGGCCACGCGTTTTGCATTAGGATGTGGATTAAACACAACTGCATTTCCGCCGGCAATCATTCCAATCGAGTTGCAGATAACTGTTTCGCTGGGATTGGTAGATGGAGTAATACTTCCAATAACACCAAACGGAGCCATTTCTATTAATGTCATACCATCATCGCCTGTTTTCACTACAGGTGATAAATCTTCTGTACCGGGTGTTTTATCAGCAACAAGCTGATGTTTAATAACCTTATCAGAAACTCGTCCCATACCGGTTTCTTCAACTCCGAGTCGTGCCATTTCAAAAGCTTCGGCAAGAGTTAACTCTCTGATTTTTTCAATCATTTTTTCTCTCTGCGCAATGCTGTATTTTCTATATTCTTTATAAGCCTTTGAAACAGCCTCAAGCGCATCCTCCATTGTGTCAAATATGCCAAGCTGTTTCTGGTTTTTACTTTCTTTAACATCTTTCAGTACTCTCTCAATGATTTCCTGTACATATTCTTCATTTATCTGCATTTATATCACCTCTGATTGATTCTACAGTATTTTTTCCCAAAGTTTGTTATCGGGTCTTGGTATAACTGAGCTATCGAGATAGTTCCCGCTTTCAAGAAGTTTCTGCTTTACGCTGTCGATAGCAGCCTGCACAGCCGCAACCTCGCCCGTAAACATAGCAAAAGATTTCCCGCTCATTCCACGGGCTGCTCTGATTTCAATAAGGTTAATATCGGCAGTTTTAACTGCAGTATCAGCAGCAACTATTATTGAAGCAACAGAATATGTTTCTATAATTCCAAGTGCATCAACGTCAGTTCCGGGAGAAACTCCATACATTGCCGGCAAAACATCCTCGTGTGGATTACCCAACACAAAACTGTCCACCAGTTCATCACCCAAAAGTGTTTTGGATGCATCTATAGAAGCTTTTACAGCACCTAGTTCTCCGGAAATTAAAATAATATACTTTCCCGGACATACAACACTTGCCTCTATAACCTCAACTTCAGCTGTTTTAATAATATAATCAGCAGCTTTTATTCCGGATGAAACCGTACGGTATTCTGCCATTCCAATCGCTTTTCCCATTATTTACTCCTAACAATCAATTATAACAAAACTTTCATTAACTTCTCTGACAACACCATCGACCGAAGAATGCAAATTCACAGAAAGAGAATTTCTATCAGCTTTACCGATGATATCTCCCACCGAAACTTTATCTCCTTTATTCACTGTAAGCAATGGTGCTTTACCGATACTCTGCGAAAGATGAATTTTCACACTTGAAACCTTATGATTACTTTCCACAAGTGGTGCAGGAGCATCATACCTCAAAAGACCGAGTCTTTGTATAAGTCTTTCCATGGGCACCCTTCTGAAGTCTCTTTCAGTATTAACATTTTCAAATTCAGGTTTTGAAACACTGATTTTTTCATTTTTAACTTTAGTTTTAAGAATGTTTATAATTTTTCTTGGAGAAAGCCCCTGCATACATGCATACATTTCACATATCCCGCAACCTGAGCAATAAACTGAATTGATTTGTGCATCAGAAAATGTATAATCTGAATTAACCTTTCTCATAATCATATGTGGCTCGATTGGGTGTCCAAGTAAATTTCTGGAGCATAAGTCTGTGCACATTCTGCACTGACAGCATGCACTCATAATTCTTTTTTTATCTATTGAAACATTGCTGTTTTTTTTCAAAATTATTTTATGCCCCTTTGGTAATACCAAAATGGCATTTGTTGTCTTTTTGACAGTATCGTAATTACCTGCAATAACACCGGTCATAGGACCACCACTTATAATCGAATAGTCATCAATGACTGATCCGCCGGCCAGGTTAATCACTTCTTTAAAAGTAACACCAAGAGGCACTTTTACCGTTACAGGATTTTTAACTTCACCTGCAACTGTAATATATTTTTCAGTAACCGGAATACTGTTAAAAGCTTTGTGGATATTTAAAACCGTTTCTACATTAAACACGATAACTCCTACTGAAATCGGAATATCTCCCGGTTTTACTCTTCTTCCGGTTGTTTCGTATATAGTGATTATTTCATCACCCGCCGGATAAATTTCCGGCAAAAGTTTAATTTTAATGTTTTTAAATGAATCTAAGTTTGAATTTACAGACTCAATTGTATCTTTGTATGATGCTTTGACAGCAACATACACATCATTTGCACCGATGATTTTTGAAATTTTATCAAGTGTAGAAAGAATCTCATAGGAATACTTTTCAAGCACTTGTCTGTGTAACTTCAAAAGAGGTTCGCACTCTGCACAGTTAAGAATAACGGTATCTGCATTTTTATTAAGTTTTGCATACGAAGGAAAGCCAGCACCACCGGCACCGACCACACCGTATTTTTTTAAAGTGTCAACCAATTCTTCAAATGTCATAAAGTGCTACTTATCCTTTCTTTAAATCTCAGGTACTTCATCAACAATACCAACAATTGCCGCATCAATAGGTGCATTTACCATATCACAACCAACTCTTGCGGCACTTCCTGCAGCAACGAGAACATATTCCCCAATACCAGCACCAACATTATCGATTGCAACTATTTTGCTCTTTTTATCATTCATAGCTTTTATTGGTTCAACAATCATAAATTTACTACCAATCAATTTTTCGTTTTTTCTTGTAGAAACTACGCTTCCTACTACTTTACAAATAAGCATTCTAACCCTCCTGCTTTATTTCGGAGGGAGAAATATCTCCCTCCTTATTAAAGTCTAATTATTTTAATGCAGGTAAAATCTTTTCAACATCTGTATGAGGTCTTGGAATTACATATGTTGCAACTAATTCTCCAAGTCTTGAAGCGTTAGCAGAACCTGCTTCAACAGCAGCTTTAACAGCTCCAACATCACCTCTAACCATTACTGATACTAATCCGGAACCGATTTTTTCTGTTCCAACAAGTACTACATTTGCAGCCTTTAACATAGAATCAGCGGCTTCGATTGCAGCAACAAGACCTCTTGTTTCTACCATACCCAATGCTTCCTGTGACATAATTTTTTCCTCCTTAATATTTTCATTTATTGAAATTTCTTTTTTCTCAATTTTTAAATCTTTTTTTATGCTGCTTTTTTTTGCAGCTACTTTCTTTTCTGCCATATGTATCACCTATAATCAGAATTTTGGCAAAATCTTTTCAACATCAGCATGTGGTCTTGGTATTACATGTGTAGCAACTAATTCACCGAGTCTTGAGGCATTTGCTGCACCAGCTTCAACAGCAGCTTTAACAGCTCCAACATCGCCTCTTACCATTACTGATACCAAACCTGAACCGATTTTTTCTGTTCCGATCAAAACAACTTCTGCAGCCTTAACCATAGCATCTGCAGCTTCAATTGCAGCT
>CAZMHL010000099.1:0-7159 GCA_964566065.1 uncultured Eubacteriales bacterium | reverse complement strand
TCTTCTGCTTTCTTCCGATATATGCATATACGAGAGATTTCATAACTGCTTCGTTAGCAGTTCTGAACTGTTTGCTTTTCGCACCTCTGTAACCTTTAGCAAGTTTTAATATTTTCTTATGACGTTTTCTTGTTGTAACAGCGCCTTTAATACGAGCCATTTATCTTACCTCCTGATTATTTTTCTCTAAATTATTTGTAAGGAATTAACTTTTTGATTACTTTTGCGTTAGCAGGTGAAGCATAAGCCATTTTTCTTAAGCCTCTTTTTCTCTTCGTTGTCTTCTTTGTCAAGATATGGCTTCTGTAAGCGCTACCTCTTTTTACCTTACCGTTTTTTGTTAAGCTGAATCTTTTTGCTGCAGCTCTGTGGGTTTTTAATTTAGGCATAGTGTATCTCCTTCCGATTGATAATTAATTTTTTGGCGAAATAAACATAAACATATTTCTGCCTTCAAGTTTAGATTTTTTCTCTACTGTACCGTGTTCTGCTATAGCCTCGGCAAACTTATCCAATACTGCTTCTCCGGATTTTGCGTATGCAACCTCTCGTCCTCTGAATCTGACAGTAACTTTAATTTTATCTTTTTTAGCCAAAAATTTAATTGCCTGATTCGCTTTGGTCTGAAGGTCGTGTTCATCGGTTGTCGGGGAAAGTCTGATTTCCTTAATATTGGTTACAGTCTGATTCTTTTTAGCTTCCTTATCTCTTTTAGCAAGCTCAAATCGATACTTTCCATAATTCATAACCTTACATACCGGTGGAACAGCACGTGGTGCTATCTTAACCAGATCGAGATTTTTGGATATGGCAATATTCAAAGCTTCGGTTGATGACATTATACCAAGCTGTTCACCTTCCGGCCCGATAACTCTGACTTCCTTATCTCTTATCTCTTCGTTTAACATTACATCTTGTTTACCGCTAATAACTAAACACCTCCGAAAAAAAATAAAGAGAACGCAACAAAGCAGTTCTCTATCATACTAAAAAGTATTGACCCTTCAACCTTACGCGCAGGGTGAGAATAAAATTCTACTTTGTTGTAACAATATTCTAGCACTTAATTATTAATTTGTCAACTAATTATTGAAAAATTTTTATCTTATGGTATAATTATCTATAGAAAGGATGTACTTATGACAATTTTATTTATCGGAGATATTGTCGGAAAGTCCGGCAGAGAATATATTTCACAGAATTTAAGAAAAATCAAAAATCAATACAACGTTGATATATGTATAGCAAATGCAGAAAATTCTGCTCATGGAAAAGGTGCTACGGTTTCTACTGCAAGAGAACTTTTCGAAAGCGGTGTTGATATACTCACAATGGGTAATCACACATATAACAGAAATACTGTTGATCTTTTTGATGAAATACCTTATATAATAAGACCTGCAAACTACCCTGCACACATGCCCGGAAACGGAAGTTATATTCTTGACAACGGAAAAGAAAGAATAGGAGTTATAAATCTTCTCGGGAGAATTTATCTTGAACCTATTGACTCCCCTTTTGATGCCGCTATAAGAGAAATAGAAAAAATATCCAGAAAATGTGATGCAATCATAGTTGACTTCCACGCCGAAGCCACAAGTGAAAAAGCGGCAATGGCACATTTCCTTGACGGTAAAGTTGCGGCAGTCCTCGGAACACATACACACGTCCAGACAGCTGATGAGAAGATTTTAAGCAAAGGAACTGCATTTATTTCCGATGTCGGAATGACCGGCCCAAAAGATTCAATTCTTGGTGTGAAAACAGAAATAATAGTTGAAAGATTTTCCAGATACGGACAGAATAAATTTGATATTTCAGAGAGTCCGTCTCAATTCAACGGTGTAGTACTCGAAATCGACACTAAATCAGGAAAATCAATAAGCATAGAAAGAGTTAATTTATAATGAAAAGAATAGTATCGTATATATTAATCATAACACTGTCAGTTTCTGTCTTTTCGGGATGCGGAAAAAACAAAAACGAAGAGGAACAATTCAATTTTAAGGGTGAAATTACAACTTATATGTATTCTCCTGATTCAATGAACCCTCTTGCTACGGCATACAAAACAAATGCAAAAGTTTTGTCAATGATGTACTCCCCGCTTTTTAAAATTAAAAGCGACCTCACACCCGAGCCTGTAGTTGCTGTTTCATATGGTTTTTTCGACTCTGAAACTTTAGAAATAAAGTTACGGGAGGATTATGTTTTCAGTGACGGTTCTCCATTGACCGCAGACGACGTGATTAAATCTCTTGATGTACTTTCACGTTACAAGGAAAATATGTACCACTCCATTTTTGACTATGTAAAGGATTATTACAAAACCGGAAATTATTCAATCATTTTAAAGCTTAAGCACGGTGGTTCATCAGTAATCCCCTATCTTGATTTCCCGATTGTAAAAGGCGGAAGCGAAAAGATTGGCAGCGGTCCTTATAACTTTGTGTCAAGAAATAATGATAAAATGATACTCACTGCCAGCAAAACTTCAAAAACGCTTACCAAAATCAAAACAATAAATGTCAATCTGTATTCAAAAGAGAAAATGCAGAACAGTGCATTTATAAACAATGAAATTGATATTGTTGACACAGAAATTTACGATCTGGCGCAATTTTCTTCCAAGAAAAATACAAATATAAAGGAATATCCCTCTGATTATTTTACTTTTCTTGCATTCAACAACGAAAAGATAACAGACATAAATATTAAAAAAGCTATTGCTTATTCTTTGGACAAAGATGACCTTACCTCAACAATTCTGGTAGGTCACGCAATTAAAACAGCTTCACCCTACAGACCGGGAACAATGTATGATACCAGTCAGGCAAATGATTATAAAGTTAACAAGGATAAAGCTCTTGAATTTTTAAAAAGATCTGAGATCGAACCTTCTGACATAACTTATAGTATACTTGTTAATAACGAAACTCCCTCAAAACAAAAAACTGCAGAATATATTGCATTCATACTTACGCAGACCGGGATGAATATTACTGTAGCATCCGTTGATTTTGAAAATTACACAAGAAGAATTGAAAATATGGAGTATGATATGTTCATCGGTGAAATACTTATGCCTGAAAGCTACGACCTTTCATTTCTCCTCAAAGAAGGTAATGTTTTAAACTACAGTAATGATGACATAACTAACTACGTAAACAAAGTAAACTTTTCAGCTTATAACAAAAGACCTGACCAAGCCAAAGAACTTACTAAACTTCTGCTTAACAAATTACCTTTTATCAGTCTCTATTTCAAGCAGAATATGTTGGTAACTTCAGACAACATCTACGGATCGTTTGATATTTCTCCGGAGAATATTTACTATGACATAACCGATTGGGAAAGCAGAAAATAATAATTTTATATCAGTCAAAAACAGACAAAGTCAAACTTTGTCTGTTTTAAAATATTCTTTTATTTGTTCTTCAGTGGTATCAAATGTGCCTCTGATCATTTCATCGTTTCCGCCGCCTCTGCCGTTTAACACAGAATTAATATCCTTTGCTTTTTCACGAAGAGGAGTTTTGTCACTTCCTATAACGTATCTGTATCCGTCATTATCATTTCCGCTTATTATGCAGATTATGTTGCACTTCGGCTTACAACTATTTATTATAATTCTCAGATAGTCAAATTCAAGATCATTATCTTTTATAACTATATTTCCGTCGGTAAATTCAATTGCATCAGCTTTTATATTTGCAAGAGTTTTACAAAGTGCAGCATTTTTCTGTTTAAGAGCATCGTTTTCTTCTTTTAGCCTTAATACTGCGGAATCAATTTCATTTTGTTTGGCACAAAGAAGATTTGAAATATTAAGAGCCTGTCTGCTTTTTAATGAAAAATCTGAAAGTGCATCAAAAGCGCAAAGAATTCTTACTCTGGAGCCACCACGAAGATTTTCGCTGCTAACAAGTCTTATTATTCCTATTTCACCGCTCTTTTTAACGTGAGGTGCACAGCAGGCACACATATCGTAACCATCAATTGAAACAAGTCTCAAATTTTCTCCAATTTCCATTTTACTTCTGTAGTTAATGGTTTCCCGTTCTTCTTTGCAAGGATACCAGGCTTTTATGTCAACATTCTCATACACAGCCTTATTTGCAAGAAGTTCAATTTTGTCAAGATCTTCTCGGCTTAAGACTTGGTCATAATCTGCGGTAACTTCAAATTCACCAAGGTGAAAACCCACATTTTGATATCCGAACAAAGTGTGAACCAGACCTGAAACAATGTGCTCTGCGGTATGATTCTGCATATTTCTGTATCTTAAATTCCAGTCAATTTCACCTGAAACCTCACTGTTTATTTCAAGATTTTCTTTCAGGTGATGATAGATAATGTTATCTTTAATTTCAACATATAAAACTTCAATTCCGTTTATTGTTCCTTTATCACAGCATTGACCTCCCTCTTCGGGGAAAAAAGCGGTTCTGTCAAGAACCGCTACATAATTTTCTTCTTTCTTTTCACAGGAAATCACCTTTGCGGAAAAGTCAGTAATATATGCATTTTCATCAAATATTTTATAGGTCATTAATCTTCTTCCCTCGGCATAAATTTATTTATCGGCTGTGATGCAACATAGTTAACAAGGAAAGTCATTATTACAGGTATTGTAAATGCAAATAAAATCGAACCTATAGCCGTGTTAACGCAGAAACAAGCAGCTGCTATACCAACTGTTATCACAGTTGCAAGAATGTTTCTTGGAAGAAACGCAAATGTAAAGAAAACTGATTTTTTAAGTATTTCTTTAAATTTTAGGTTATAGAAAACCATAAGCTGATAAATATAAAAATGCATTATATAAAACACAACACAACTTGCATACAGTATACTTCTTGAAACAAACGTAAGCGGATTTTTCGGTATTATTACATTGTATATGTTTATAAGATAAAACAAAGCTATCATAACCAGAACGTCGAAAATAAAAAGTTTCAATGACTGCTTAAAATTCTTCTTAATATACTTTACATAATCTGCAAATACCCAGGCATGTTTTTCATTAGCAAATCTTGTCAAAACATATACAAGTCCCGGCATTGTAAGTTGAAAACCTATTACCGCATAATAGCAGGTGGTAACAATCTCATAAAAATAAGTAGCTCTAGTTTCAGCAACAAGCACATCTCCTGCAAAGAAATTTTCTCTGTAAACAAGTATCAGAAGAAGAACAGGGATACTGAAAAGTAAAGTTATGATATTCAGTGTCCAATACTTTCCCAACTTTCTGAAATAAAGCTCAATAAAGTTTTTAAAACCAACATTTTGTTCCTGACCCTTTTCCACACCTTTACCAGGTCTGGTAACATCAAGAAACTTTAACATTTTTGCCATTTTTCCTCACCTTTCCAAAAGTTTCAGAAAACTTCTCTTAAAATTCTCGTCATCATCAAGAGTTCTTTTACCTGCATTTTTTGTTTTTTTGCCTGTTCTTCTTGATTTAGCAGCAAGAAACCTTTCAAACAACAGCCTGTCTATATTTTCATTATCATAAACAAGTCCGTTTTGGTTTATGGCATAAGCTTGTTTTGACAATGCCATTGCTGCAACTCCAAAATCCTGACTTACCACTATGTCATCTTTTTTTACCATATTTATAAGAACAATATCAGCACTGTTGGCACTTTTGTCAACAGTTACGACTTTACTGTAACCGTCATTTATAATGTGAGAAGTGTCACACACCATAACAACCTCGATGTTTCTCTTTTTCGCCTCTGTAACCACGATATTTTTTACCGGGCAGGCATCTGCATCAACGTATATTTTCATTATTTAATACACTTTTGTATCTTTCTCTTTATTCTCTGTAGAGCATTATCAATGCTTTTCGGAGATTTTCCAAGCTGTACAGCAATCTCCTGATATGTTATTCCATCAGCAAAAAGACTAAACACTGTGCTTTCAAATTTACTGAGACTTTCTCTGATCCGCTTATCTTTAATGCCAAACTCTTCCCTGTCTATAAGAATATCTTCGGGATTCAGATTTTCTCTGTTATTTATAAGTTCAATCAGCATTCTTTCGTTCTCGTCCTCATAAATGGGTTTGTTTAAAGATACATATGTATTCAAAGGAGAATGTTTCTGTCTTGTAGCAGTTTTAATTGCCGTAATAATCTGCCTTGTAATACAAAGCTCAGCAAAAGATTTAAAAGATGTATTTTTATCAGCCTTATAATCTCTTATTGCTTTAAAAAGGCCAAGCATTCCTTCTTGTATAATGTCATCTCTATCAGCACCAATAAGAAAGTATGCTCTTGTTTTGGCTCTCACAAAGTTTTTATAGCTTTCCATAAGCACTTCCATAGCAGTATCATCGCCGGAATTTGCCAGAGCTACAAGTTCATTATCACTTAATTTTGAATAATCCAATTCTTTCATTCACTGATTTACTCCGTATTTTTCTTTTAAGATATTTTTCTTTGTAATCAAAAGATTTATCGTACTTATAACCAGCATAAACAGTGTTATATCAAACATAACGTTAAAATAAAACATATTAAAGCCTATCTGAGTCATACCGCTTAAAATATACGGAACGGGGAAAATAATTATTGTACACAAAGAAAAAACCGCACAAAATTCCGAAAGAATTTTCTCGTATTTTTCTTTTGCATAATTATTTCTGTATATAAATGAAACAGCTATCAGCGCAAATACCACTATCAAAAAGAACACCAAAGATGTCGGCAAGGCTTTTGCTTTCACTGAACTGTAAACAGTAAAGAATCCGGTATTTGCACCAGCCTTACCTGATGAAGGAGCAAACCCCGACAAATATGAAGTTCTTATTGCGGTAGAATTGTACCCAACCTTTTTAAGCCCTTTAAAAAGCAACGGAATATTTTTAAAATAATATCCTGCAACATCTTTTGCTTTAATTTCAGAACTGTACTCTTCAAATTCAGGTGAGTTTATAAACGCCTGTGCTTTTTCATCAAAAGAAGGAACTTCAATATAATTTTCAAATTCTTTATCAAGTCCAAGCTTTGCAATAACAGAAGAGTCTTCAAGTGCTGCTCCATAAAACACAGAATCGTACATATTGTCCACATCAGAAGAAACGGACGTTATTCCAACAAACACAACTGCAATACCTAAAAGTACCGAAATTATTTTCCAACAATAACTTT
>CAZMHL010000098.1:0-7164 GCA_964566065.1 uncultured Eubacteriales bacterium | reverse complement strand
CGACGGTCTGAAGCCTTTTGATTTTATAAATCAATCCACTCGCCGTGCTTTGGAGTAATAAATACTCTGTCAGGCGCAAGTCGCAGAAATTCATTTTTAAAGCCTTCAATGATTGCAGGATCGTCAACGCGACGAAAATCGTGATGATGAGGAATTAAAACCCCGCATCCGATTTCAGCGGCAAATTCTGCTCTTTTCAACATTCGCTCGGGTGTCGACGACTGCTGAATAATGGCAATATCGGGTTTTAATTCTTTACATATATTAAGTTGTTCTGTTGTCGGGTCATTACCCCACAGCAGAATTTTTGTTCCGTTCGGAAGTGTAAACAGAAAATTTCGGTATTCCAGACTTCCGACAGGTTGCAGTGCTGCCATTCCCGGGTCTTTTTTGCACAATTCATTTCCTTCCAAAAATTCGCACAGGTCATTGAACCCTTTTTTCAGGTCTGTATGTCTTCCGTAAAGTGCACGAATCTTTACATCGTCAAAATCAAGCTCTGTGTCGGGATACATAGGGTAAATAAGTGACGGAGAGTAATTGAGCCATTTTGCAAGAGGCATTGCTGTCTGTTCTCCGCAGAGAATCTTCGGTTGAAATTTTTCAGCCAATCTCGGAATATCTGTAATATGATCCCAGTGTGCATGGTCAAGACAGATAATGTCGCAGTTTTCAACAGCTTCCCAGGTAAGGTCTGTGCCCACACATTCTGTAATATATGGGTCTGTAACTATAGTTAAATCGTTGCAACGGATTTCAAAAGAGGTTACCGCAACCATTTAATTGAAACACCAAGCTTTTTGTTCATAATATTTCTCCCCTGATTTTCATAATTTATCTTAGCTTATTGTAGCATAATTAGAAAGTTTGGTCAACTGAATACACATCAGCAAATGCTCTTTTTTGTACATTTCACCTTGTGACTTTTTGGGACGTGCCCATGTTTCCCGTCCCCATATTCCCCCAAAAGGCCACCCCAAAGAAAAAGCCTTGGAAACCAAGGCTTTTATTCAATATATTAAGAGGAGATTGAATTATTTTTAGAAACTGTAAATTCTTCCTGTAGCAGATTCATAGTTCATACTTGAAGATATCATCGTTCTGTAAGAACCGCCGCCTTCAAGGCCTTTAAGTGTAAATTTCCCAACAGAAACAGGTCCGAAATATTTCAACACATACCCCTGATATTCTTCATCTCGTCTGTATAAACTCACATAGTAATTGGAAGACGGGTTTGTTATTTCGCTGAACTCAATGCAGATTGCACTGTGGTTTTCTTCCAGAATTAATTCTTCTTTTATGAATCCCATACTTGTTACAGGTTTTATAAAGTGTGAATCAAAATTATCTGTTTCACGAATAGTTACTTTTGGATATTCCAGTCCAGGAGCTCTGTACACATATTCAGCCATATCCTTTCTGTAAGTAATTCCGTGTTCTGTGGAGTATGCAGCCGCCCCGTTTGAAACATCATATTCTGTCACAAGTCTTTTAGGAATATCAAGTGCATTGTCATACATTGTTTTAACTGTCTGTTCATCGGCATATTCCCCTGCTGTTTTTTCAACACCCTTCAAAAGACCAATTTCTTCTGCTATCTGTATATATCCATTCGGATAACCGCCTTTTTCTGTTGCCAGACTTTCATATCCCAATGTTCTTACGAACATAACTGCTGTCTCTTCAAAAAGTATCGGTTCATCCGGTCTTACGCATCCGTTTCCGTCGCCAACAATTATATTCAAATCCTTTAAAATCATAATAGGATGACTTGCACGGTGTTCACCGTTTACATCAAGGAAATATATCTGCGCATCATATATCGTAGGACTTTGAAAATGAGGGGGTAGCATTTGTCTTATAAGCTCTGCCGTTTCCCCTCTGGTTATTGCTTCCGTTTCAGCGGAAACACCTATTGTCAACATAGTAGTAAGCAAAACCATGGAAAGTAAAATTGATATTAATTTTTTCATAAAAATGCCTCCTTATAATGTTTTATATTTAAGTAGTTCGACATTTTCCTGAATTTCCTTTTTTATCTTAATAAGAAAGAATTGTTCCTGAAATATATCCTGACAAAGCCAATGTTGCCATTCTGAATCTATAGCTATGGCCTGATGTAAGACCTGTAAATGTAACAACGTCTGATACCGCATTCAATGGTCCAATGCACATTCCGTCACGATCTACAGTTACATATCTGTCAGCTGTTTCGTCATATAAAGATATATATAAAGGATAAACAGGAAGTTCAGAAAATTGGTTCTTCGGGTTCGTAGTATACCAGCATACTTGAAGAGTTAGATGTTATTGCCACGAATGCAAAAGCAACTGCTGATATAATATGACCATACTTAATAACTACTCTTTTTGCTGTTTCGCTAAACTTTTTCATTGGATTCACCTCCCTTTATTTTATTTATTACAACAGCCGCAACCATAGATAAAGATACGGCTAGTTGTCCTAATGAAAAAGAATAAAAAGTTATACTCCCAGGAAACACGAGTATTCCTGTTAAAATAATTACAAACTCAATAATCATTATAATAATACTTCTTTTTCTGTAAAAATAATATTCTACCTTGCTTACTTTCTTTTTAACATTCACTATTGGCGCTTTAAAAAACACTATGATAGTTGTAATAATTATCGAACATATTTCCAAAACAGTAATAGGAACAATTCCTGTATAATATTCACTTAAAATAACAAATAGTGAATAAACTAGCAATAAAACCAAATAACATTTCATTTTCGTTTCTGCGTGATATCCTCCGGCATATAGTCTAAAAGGTACAAATGCCACAAAAAAGACCAGAGTATTTAAAAAATTCCCTAGAAATAAAGATAAAATGAGAATACTTGTTATTTCAAAAATTGATACCAGTAATGCTGATAAACCGTATTTTAATATATCGGTATCGCTTTCATTAATAACTTTCTGTTCATTAAGAATTTTTGAAATATAGTTCAAAGCTTTTTCCACTTATTTCACCCCTTACGCATATTGTATCAAGAAAAATGATGAATTTCTTAAATATGGCACGAAATGACATTGAAACGGCATAAAATTAATCCCCGAAAGTAATTATTACACTTTCGGGGAGCTTTCAATTTTTAAATATTACGAACGATAACATAAACTCATCATCTGTCTGGTTAAACCTACACACATTCTTATATTTAGATAGAGCCGACTCAATATTTTTTATTCCAAACCCATGGTTTGCTTTGTCCTTTTTTAAGGAATGGGGGAATTTATTGTTCGCTTTCGATACTGTGTTTGTAATTTTACATAAAAGAGAATCATCTTCATAAACAATGGAAACAGTTATTTTCTTATCTTTATTTACAATTTGTTCACATGCTTCAATACTGTTATCTAAAGCATTACCGAAAATAATACACAAATCAATAGCATCCACAAATATATTTTCAGGAATTTGTATATTAGTTATAAACTCGATTCCTTTATTTACCGCTAGATTCCTTTTTGTGTTAATAATTGCATCTAATGCAATATTTCCACTTTCTATGTTATCTTGCGCTGAACCGATTAATTCATTAATATTTTCAACATATTCAAGTCCTGCTTCACAATCACCTTTTTCAAAAAAAGCTCGAATAGATATACTATGATTCTTCAAATCGTGTCGTAACTTTTTTAATTCTTTTTGAGTAATTAAAATTTCGTCAAGATGCTTTGACTGGGCCTTTATTTGTTGGACATATATTTGTTGTCTGTGTTCCAGTTCCGTTTGCTTCGCAATACGTTCATATAGATATAAAGAAAAAAATGTGCTATATAAAAGTCCCAGCGAACATATCACCGATAAATTATATAAAACTATTGAATGACTGTTATACTGCAAACGGAAAATCAAAAATATTGTTACTACTGAATTAATAAATATTATTAAAAACAATACCCAGTATGATGTTTTCATAGTCAGTATACTGTTTTTTTTATGAAGTAAACACAGTAATTTTACAATAAAGAAAGTGAATAACTTTGAAAGAATCGTTCCAAGCATAACATATTCTTCCACTTCTGCTGCTGTTTTTAAAGAAACCCCATTTAGTAAGCTTACCAAAAAAACAACAATTATTTCTGTAATTGTTAAAATCAGCACAGCAATTGTTGAGAAAATAATATTCATTTTTATCTGCTTATTGTACATATACGCAATTACAGAAGCAGATGATATAACAAACACTAAATTCAGCAACCCCAAATTTAAAATTGTGTTACTAACATTAATTAAAACAGAAAGTATAATTACTGAACAAAAATATGTGCGAATATTATATTTGCCCTTTTTGTCGATATATGTATCTAAAAGCATAAATATTATTATTGACTCAAAAATAACTGTAAAAATATTTAATATTGCTAAAAATGTCATAAGAGATACTTCCTTTCCTTAAAGTCCAGAAAACTATCTGTAAGCACCTTTTTATAAGTGCGACTAATTGGAAGAAGCTCGCTGTAGTTATGCATTGCAACATTAGATTCAGTTATCTGATAAATATAATTGAGATTAATCACAATTGACCTATGGATTCTGACAAACATACTGCCGTCCAGTATATTAATAAGATCTGACATTGTTTTTCTTATTTTATGTACTCTACCATCTTTTGAATGCACTATTATCCAATGGGCGGTGCTTTCAAAGAAAATAATATCCTCAATATATATACGGATTCTATCTCTTCTTTCATTAAAAATAAGTGTTTCAGGCTTATCCTTTAATTTAATACATATTTCATTATATACTTTGTAAAAATCGGAAAACTCAATTGGTTTTATCAAAAATCTAAACGGCATACACTCGAAGCATCGTTGCATATATTTTTTATAGCTTGTAACAAAAACTATTATTACATATCTATCAATTTGGCGAATAAGATTAGCAGTTTCTATACCATCAAGTTTTCCCATTTCCATATCAAGGAAAATGGCATCATAGTTTGCCTCGTTGTTTTTATACTCAAAAACAATCTCTTCTCCGCTTTGAAAAACATCATATTCAATCTTTGGAATTTTAATCTTTTTCAGATATTCCTCTATTGTTTTTATGTATTCTATATTATCATCGCAAATTGCAATTCTCATTAAGCTATCCTCCCAGGTACATATATACAAATTATAGCAAATTTCCACATACTTTTCAAGGTTAACGGCTTTGGTCAAAGAAAGTCAAAAATATTTTCAAAAAATGCTTGACATTTTGCAGAAAGGGTGGTATATTATCACTACGGTTAGCACTCAAAACCAAAGAGTGCTAAAAAGAGAGTGAGGTGTTTTAATGCTTGACGAAAGAAAGAAGAAAATACTTAAAGCTATAATTGACAACTACATTGACACCGCAGAACCTACCGGTTCAAAAACTCTTGAAAGGAAATACAACTTGGGATTAAGCTCTGCAACAATCAGAAACGAGATGGCAGACCTTGAAGAGCTTGGCTATTTAAGTCAGCCTCACGCCTCGTCGGGAAGAGTTCCCTCCCTTTCGGGATACAGACTCTACGTTGATGAGCTTATGACTCAGTACAGCCTGACTTTAGAAGAAATTGACGTTTTAAAATCAGTTATGACCGAAAAGGTTGACTACCTTGAAAAAATAGTAAAAACCGCATCGGCTTTAATGAGCGATATGACTAATTACACAACCTTTATGGTAGCGCCGAAAATCAAGACCGATGCAATAAAAAATATCCGTCTTGTATATATAAAAGAAAATATGCTTCTTGCGGTTATTGTTACAAAGCAGGGCATTATTAAAGACAAAAAAATTCTTCTGGAAGAAAAAATAACTCACGATGAACTTGAAAATCTCGAAAATTCAATTAACACTCACATTTCGGGAATTGACTTTTCGGAAATCACAATGGAGAAAATCATTCTCCTTGTTAACGAAGCAGGAGCCTCAAACGGACTTGTTTTAAAAGTGTTTGAGTTTATAAAGGAATGTACGGGAGAATCCCAGGACAGCGAAATTTACATTAACGGCTCGTCAAACATTTTCAACTATCCCGAATACAGAGACGTTGAAAAGGCAAAAAGATTTTTAAAGCTTGTTGATTCAAAAACGGAAATGCTTACCACTATAAATCAGCTTAACTTAAACAACGACGGCATTTCAATAAGCATCGGCAACGAAAACACAGCCTTTGAAGATTGCAGTATCATTACATCAAAGTACAAAATAGGCAACAATATGGAAGGCTTTATAGGAATTATAGGACCTGTCCGTATGGATTATAAAAAAGCTGTTTCGGTTATGAAGCACGTAACCGGCATGGTAAACAGCAAAATGCTTGAAATCACAACAGAAAAGGAGGAGGAAAAAAATGGCGGATAAAACCAAGAAGACTAAACCTGAAAAGGAAGAAAAAGAAGCAGAAGAAACCGTTGAAGAAACTCCCGTTGAAACAACCGAAGAAAAAGCTGACGATTTTAAAGATAAATACATCAGACTTATGGCAGATTTCGACAATTTCAAAAAAAGAACATTAAAAGAGGTTACATCAACCTACACCAATGCAACTGCAGACACGGTTGAAAAGCTTCTTCCCGTTATGGACAATTTTGAAAGAGCAATGCTTTCGGCTGACGAAAATGACGAATTTGCCAAAGGCATTTCAATGATTTACAAACAGCTTAAAGAAGTTTTCGACACCATCGGTGTTAAGGAAATCGAAGCTCTGGGCAAAACCTTTGACCCTAACCTTCACAACGCGGTAATGCACGTTGATGACAGCGATAAAGGCGAACAGGAAATAGTTGAAGAATTTATGAAGGGCTATATGCTCAAAGATAAAGTTATAAGACATAGCGTTGTAAAAGTTGCAAATTAAGAAAGGAAGTAGAAAATTATGGGTAAAATTATCGGTATTGACTTAGGTACAACAAATTCATGCGTATCTGTTATGGAAGGCGGAGAAGCAGTAGTTATCACAAACTCTGAGGGCGGAAGAACAACACCATCTGTTGTTGCTTTCACAAAAGACGGTGAAAGACTTGTAGGTCAGGTTGCCAAAAGACAGGCAATTACAAATCCTGACAGAACAATCATCTCAATCAAAAGAGAAATGGGTACAGATTATAAGGTAAATGTAGATGACAAATCTTACACACCACAGGAAATTTCAGCTAT
>CAZMHL010000097.1:0-7350 GCA_964566065.1 uncultured Eubacteriales bacterium | reverse complement strand
GAAAATGTATGCCGAGCCGGGACAGAAAATTGCATTTGTAGGCGCTACGGGCGCAGGCAAAACCACAATTACAAATCTTATAAACAGATTTTACGATATTCAGGACGGCAAAATAAGATATGACGGGATAAATATAAACAAAATCAAAAAGGCGGATTTAAGACGTTCTCTCGGCATAGTTCTTCAGGATACCCATCTGTTTACGGGAACGGTTATGGAAAATATACGTTTCGGCAGACTCGATGCAACGGATGAAGAGGTAATTGAAGCGGCAAAGCTTGCAAATGCCCACGATTTCATCTCGCTTCTTCCAAAGGGCTACGATACTGTGCTTACCGCCGACGGACAGAATCTTTCTCAGGGTCAGAGACAGCTTATTGCCATTGCAAGAGCGGCAGTTGCCGACCCGCCTGTTTTAATTCTTGACGAGGCAACCTCGTCAATCGACACAAGAACAGAGGTTCTTGTTCAAAAGGGGATGGATAGTTTAACAGAGGGACGCACATCCTTTGTAATTGCACACAGACTTTCAACGGTAAGAAACTCCGATGTCATAATGGTTCTTGATCACGGAAGAATAATCGAGCGAGGTAATCACGAAGACCTGATAGCCAAGAAGGGAACGTATTACAGGCTTTACACCGGAGCATTTGAATTAGAGTAGCCGACTTCCAAAAATGGTCGCATACTGTGTTATCGCTCGTCGCCGTACCTATGTACTGTCTTCCTCGCGATGCCTTGTCTGCAACTCATTTTTAAAAGTCGTGACGGAGGGAAAGAAAATGGTCGTATACAGTAATTGCAAATAATAAAAAGTCGTTCAAAAGAACGACTTTTTTCTTTAATGTTTTCTGCTAAGAAAACATTTCACTTGTTCGTAAGAACAAATTTCATGCGCGGAGCGCATTTCATCCATTCGGCAGAGTGGATTTCATTTTTTATCATCCGACAATCTGTTCTGCTTCATAGCGGAAGGTGTAGGGGCAATCTTTTGTACATTTATATTCTGCTTTAAGTCTTATATCCCTGCTTGATGAACCGATGAGTATATCATATATTCCCGGTTCGGTTATCCACTGCTTAAAGGTTGTGTTGTAATATGCAAGCTGATCGTCTGAAACGGCAAATTCAACCGTTTTTGTTTCGCCCTTTTCAAGATGGATTTTTGCAAAATCCTTAAGTTCCTTTTCAGGTCTGGTAACAGTGCTTACTCTGTCTGAAACATAAAGCTGGACAACCTCATAGCCTGCCATATCTCCTGTGTTTTTAACGTCAAGCTTAACCGTGAAGCCGTCGCAGGTGTTTTCTGCTTTTATGTTGTTGTACTCAAACTTTGTATAAGAAAGACCGTGACCGAAGGGGAACCATATTTCTTCGGGGTGCCTGTCATAATATCTGTAACCCACAGAAAGCTTTTCGTCGTAGCTGACCTTTAAGCCGTCTCCCGGATAATTAAGGTTGTCGCGGGATTTAAGGGGAAAGGTTTCGGAAAGTCTGCCCGAAGGATTTGCTTTTCCGCATAAAACATTTGCAACAGCCGAGCCTGCAGCTTCGCCGCCGTACCACATCTGGACAATTCCTTTTACTCTGTTCTGCCAGGTAGCAGGAGTAACAGCTCCGCCCGTCTGCATAACCAGGACTATATTTGGATTCATAGGATAAATTCTCTTTATGAAAAATTCATAGTAAGGGTCAAGGGCAGAGGATGTTATATCCATTGCTTCAGCTTCAACCGAGCGTTGTCTGCCCGCAAACATTACAACGGCATCCGCATCTGCAACACAGTTTATTTCTTTCATCATCTGGGTCGCACGAAGGTCATAGTATTTATCGGTGCAGTAAAACGGAATGTATTCAATTTCCGTATCGGGCAAAAGCTTTTTCATACATTCTACCGGGCTTTCAATGTAATCTTCCCTTGTGTAAACCTGAGCGCTGCCGAACCCGTTTATAACGGGATTGTGAGCATATTCTCCGATGACAACAATTTTTTTGTATTTTTTGGAGGTCAGCGGCAGAATATTATCTTCGTTTTTGAGAAGAACAATGCTTTCTTCTGAAATTCTTTCTGCGATTTCGTGTTGTTCATCTCTGTTGTATTCTGTTTCAGCATTTTTGTGGTTTATTACAAAGTTTAAAACTCTTTCAACAGAAGCGTCAATTTTTCCCATGGTAACGCTTCCCTTTTCCAGAGCGGATTTAGTCTGTTCAATAATGTCGCTTTTCTGAGGCATCTGTAAATCAAGACCTGCCTCAACGGATTTTCCTGTATCCTTTGAGCAACCCCAGTCGGAAACAACGAAGCCTTCAAAACCCCATTCATCCTTTAAAATATCGGTAAGAAGGTATTTGTTCTCACTGCATAAAACGGCATTTACTTTGTTAAGTGCGCACATTACGCTTGTGGGACGGGATTTTTTAACAGCTATTTCAAAGGCTTTGAGATAGAGCTCTCTCAGGGTTCTTTCATCAACCTCTGCGTTTAAAAAAAGTCTGTCTTCTTCCTGATTGTTAACGGCAAAATGCTTAAGACTGGTTCCTACTCCGAGACTCTGAACACCGTTTATGTATTCTGATGCCATTTCTCCCGAAAGAATCGGATCTTCTGAAAAATATTCAAAATTTCTTCCGCATAAAGCTGTTCTTTTGATGTTTACTCCGGGAGCAAGTATCATATCAACATCATTTTTAATGCAGTCATTGGCAATACTTTTTCCCATCATAAAGGCACATTCCCTGTTCCAGGTTGCCGCAAGGGCGCTTAAGCATGGGAAAGTGGTGCAGTTTCTTTCAAAGTCGTTGTCTTTTCTTACACCGTGAGGGCCGTCTGCCATATTTATTGGCTTAATACCAAGTCTTTCAACTCCCGCCGTACTCATTGAGCCGCTGCCTGTTAAAAGCAACGCTTTTTCTTCAAGGGTTAACTGTGATACAATATCTTTTATTTTCATTTTATCTCTCCTTTTTTAGGTTGACCGAAAAATAAAATTGTGTTATATTCAGTATGTAATATTTTTTTGCCCTTTTCTACAAATATTTTGATGTATATTTGAATTTTTTTTACTTTTGGGGTGATGTGAATGTGGGAACAGATTCTGTTTAAAGATTCCCGGTTTCCGGTTATAGCCCGTGACGGAACCAGGGCATTTGACAAAAACTATGTGGGAATGACCTTTGATTTTCATTTTCACAGAGAGCTTGAGTTCTTGTGCGTAAAATCGGGAAGAATGAAGATTGTTACCAATACAGATGAATACAATGCAACAAAGGGAGAGGTTGTTTTCATAAACAGCCGTGTGCCTCACGAAACCTATTTCTGTGAGCCGGGCACCGACAATATTCTTGTTCAGTTTGCTTCTCCCGATACTTGTAATACCCCCATCAGATATCTTGAGGAATTCACAGACAAGTTAAACACAGAGTGCTTTGTTTTTGATAAAAGCTCACCTTATGCGCCAATGCTTGAAAAATGTATGAAAGATATGAGCCGCGAATACAGTGACAGGGAAAAAGGGTACAGACAGTTTATTGAGGCAATAAAAAACACAATGATGGGAATTTTGTACAGAGCAGAGGTTTTGAGTGAGAAAAACAGTGTTTTGAATGAAAAAAGTATGCAGAAAATACTGCCCGTTATAAACTATGTGGATGAAAACTGCAAAAATGAAATATCTCTTGATACGGTGTGCAACGCTTTCCATTTCAACAGTTCGTATTTTTCCCGTATGTTCAGAAGAACTACGGGCAAGACCTTCACCGAATATCTTAATTTTGTAAGAATATCAAAAGCAAAAGCTATGCTTGAGGAGGATTATACCGTATCCGAAACGGCATATTCAGTCGGCTTTGCTTCTCTGTCATATTTTGACAGAGTGTTCAAAAAGTATGTAAGATGTTCTCCAAACGATTATAAAAAGTCAAATAAAACTCATTTCAGATAAAAAAGTCGTCCGTCGGGACGACTTTTTGCTGTTAATAAAGCTTTTTAACAGAATTAACAAGACCTGAAATTTCTTTTCTCACCTCGGGCGGGTCAAGGATTTCCGCTTCATTGCCAAAGGATAAAATCCAGCCCAGAAACTGGGGAGAAACCTCAATGTTGACAATGGCTTTGAAATACTCATCGTCAATTTTTGAAATGTGGGTATCTTTACCGAAACGGTCAATGATTACATTGATAAGTCTGTTTTTGCATTTGAGGGAAATCTGCTTCTCTTCACCTGCAAACATTGAAAATACCTTTCTTGTGTAAAGAGCAGGATCGAAATCCCTTTCGGGAATTTCCCTTTTCGTGTCGCTTATTTCAATACTTTCCATTTTGTCAACTCTGTAGTGAACGTAGGATTTGTACTTTTCTTTATATGTAATCAGATAATAATTTTCGTCATCAAAGGTGAGGGCAACGGGATTTTCAATGTATTTTTCCCCGTTTTTGCGGTAGTTTTTCTCCTTTGAAACTGTCCACTCAAAATATCTGAATTTAATCTGCCTGTCCTTTGCAATGGCGTCGTGAATTTTGTCAACGTTGTAGTAAATCTGCTCATTAAGTGTTTTCGTTCTGTTGGTAAGGAAAACCTGATGGTGAAGCCTGCCTGCATTGTGTGTACTTGTAAGGCTTTCGAGCTTGCCTATTAATTCAAGACTCTTTTTGTGGGTGATGAATTTTGATGCCTGAACGCTGTCCACAAGGAGCTTAAGCTCGGGAAGCTCAAAATCTCTTGATGCAACATAGTAAAAGGTCTGTTTTCTTTTTTCGCACACTATGTCAAGACCGAAAAGGCGCAGACATTCAACGTCATCGTAAAGACTTTTTCTTTCTGCGGAAATGTCGTATTTTGCAAGGTATGATGTCATATCCGCAATTGTTGCGGGATGCTCCTCGTCTGTCTTTTCAAGAAAGAATTTCATTAGGTATAAAAGCTTTAATTTCTGATTTGACTGTTTCACTTTAATTTCCATAGCCTTTCTGTCCACAAACATTAATAAACATGTTATACGCACTCATCGTGGGCAGATAAGGCGTATAATGGAAATTATGCACATCGCCGTTTCGCACCATAAATGGTGCGAAAATTTCGGCGGTGCAATTAAATCCGCCGGAGGTGATAACGTGAAAAGCCGCATTATCACCCTATTTCAATTGTAGGGGATAATAAGAAAAATGTCAAATTTTCTTTTTGCAAAAAATTGCTTATTTTACTTGAATTTTCAAATGATTAGTGATATCATATAAGCTGATATAGATTTGGCAAAACGAAGTTTTGCTTTACATATTAAAGCATAAGCCGAGGGGAGTTGAACTCCACAAGGCTTAAGAATAAAAATTTAACAAATTTAAGGCTTATGGAGCTCGACTCTCCTCGGCTTAAAGAAAGGAGCTGTAATATGTCAAACACATTTGTAGTTTTAATGGGTCTTGGTACGGTGTTTGTTGGACTTATCGCAATTATTTTTATTTGCAAGATAATGGGGGCACTGTGTCAGATATTCATTAAGGAAGATACAAAAACAGAGCCGATTGCGGCTCAGACTTCTGCGATAGCGCCTGCTCAGCCGGCACCGGTTGAAAACAAGCAGGAAATAATTGCGGCTTGCTGTGCTGCAATAGCAGAAGAATTGGGTACAGACGTATCCGGAATTAAAGTAGTATCATTTAAAAGAGTATAAAAATCGGAGGAAAACAAAATGAAAAATTACAAAGTAAACGTAAACGGAACCGAATATGTAATCGGTATTGAACTTATAAGTGAAGAAGAAGCAAAAGCAGCACAGGCTGCACCTGCAGCGGCTCCTGTGCCAGCAGCAGAACCGGCTCCTGCTCCGGAAGCACCTGCAGCACCGGTTGCAGCAGGCGAAGGCGAAGCAGTTAATGCTCCGATGCCGGGTACAATCCTTGACGTTAAAGTTGCAGCTGGCGATGCTGTTAAAAAAGGTCAGGTTCTTTTCATTCTTGAAGCTATGAAAATGGAAAACGAAATTATGGCAGGTTGTGACGGAACAGTTACAGCTGTTATGACAACAAAAGGCGCTACTGTTCAGACAGGCGACGCACTTTGCACAATTAAATAATCAAGCGGAGGCGTAATAAATGAGTAAGAAAATTTTTGCGGTTCTTCTTGCTGTGCTTGTTCTTTGCACGAGTGCAATAACAGGACTTTGTGCAGAAAGCGGAGAACCGGTTACAGTAAAATCAGCGTCATACGACGAAGGTGCACTTACAGTAATATTTGCAAACACCTCATCAACAGACGTTGAAACCTTTATTGCCATACCTATAAGTAATGATTCAAATGTAACAGTAGATATGGCAAATCTTGAAAATTATATGTATTCGGGCTACGGAAAGCTTGCGGCAGGAAGCGAAATGAAAGTGGTGTTCCCTGCAATAATCAAAAACTATGATAAAGACAACGCTCCTGAAATTTCATGCGAAATCAGCTATTTTGTCGGTCAGACAGAGATTGACCTTACAAAACCCGGCGCAGATGTTCAGGTGACTGTAGTTGAGGATATTTTAAACACAAACACAAGTGTTAAACAGGCAATTATTAACTTTATCGATCAGACAGGCTTTTCAATGGTTGCTAAAAACTTTATGGACGGCGGCTGGAAAGTTCTTGTAATGCTTCTGATTTCCTTTGTTCTTATGTACCTTGCAATAGTAAAACAGTTTGAGCCGTTGCTCCTTCTTCCTATTGCTTTCGGTATGCTTCTTACAAACCTTCCGGGTGCAGAAATGTTCCACGAAGAGCTTTTTGCAGACGGTCATGTTCACTGGGAACTTTTTAAAGCAACAAACTCAATAACTCCCGGACTTATTGATTACCTTTACCTTGGTGTTAAGCTTGGTATTTATCCTTGTCTTATTTTCCTCGGTGTCGGTGCAATGACAGACTTCGGTCCGTTGATTTCAAACCCTAAGAGCTTGCTTCTCGGTGCGGCTGCACAGCTTGGTATTTTTATTACTTATGTTGCGGCTACGAGCCTGTTCGGCTTTAGTCCTGCGGAAGCGGCTTCAACAGGTATCATCGGCGGCGCTGACGGTCCTACCGCAATTTTTGTAACAACAAGACTTGCTCCTCATTTACTCGGACCTATCGCTGTTGCGGCATATTCATATATGGCATTGGTTCCTGTAATTCAGCCGCCTATTATGAAGCTTCTTACAACTAAAAAAGAAAGACAGATTGTTATGAAACCTCTCCGTGAAGTTTCAAAAACAGAAAAAATTATATTCCCGATTGCAATCACGGTGTTTGTAACCTTCCTCGTACCTTCGGCAGGTCCGTTGGTAGGCGCACTTATGCTTGGTAACCTTGCAAAAGAATGCGGCGTTGTTGACAGAATTTC
>CAZMHL010000096.1:0-7366 GCA_964566065.1 uncultured Eubacteriales bacterium | reverse complement strand
GTATTCTTGTTTTGCTTGTGGTTACATATTTAAGCGGAGCATTACACCTTAATGTGGTAAACTATCTTTTGTCAAACGCTGTTCAGGTTGGTCTTCTTGCGATTATAATTGTTTTTCAGCCGGAATTCAGACATGCGCTTGAACAGGTTGGAAGAACCCGGATTGGTGACTGGTTATTTTTTAACAATAATTCTTCCGGAGAAGAAGTAAATATAATTGATGAAGTATGCGAAGGTATGGATATTTTATCCAAACGCAGAATAGGGGCTTTGATAGTTGTTGGGCGAAAGACCAGACTGGGAGAGGTTACCAGAACCGGCAAAACCATTGAAGCTAATGTTCAGGCAGATTTGCTTATTAATATTTTCTATCCGAACACACCGCTTCATGATGGAGCAGTAATAATAGAAAATAACAAAATCACAGCTGCCGGTTGTCTTTTGCCGTTGTCACAGAATAACACTTTAAGCACTGAACTCGGCACAAGGCACCGAGCTGCTATAGGTTTATCTGAAAACTCTGATGCTCTTGTTTTGGTAGTATCTGAAGAAACAGGAAAAATATCTGTTGCCAAGAACGGAACCCTCACAAGAAATTTCACAAAAGAGTCTTTGAAAAGGTATCTTGAAAAGACACTTATTGACAGTGAGAACACAAGACAGTCAGCTTTTGCAAAATTAAGAGCCAGGGGGAAAAACGATGAGCAGAAATAAGCTTTTGTCAAATGAAACATTCATCAGGGTAATCTCATTGCTTTTCGCTATTATAATGTGGATGTACGTGGTTAGTATTGATAATCCGCAGGTAGACACTACTATCAGGAATGTGCCTATTCAGGTTGTTAATGTGAGTAACATAGAAAATAACGGACTTGAAATTATCAGTATGTCCGATGAAAAAATTGATGTTAAGGTGACCGGAAGAATGTCAGATGTTTCAAATATAACATCTGAGGCTGTTACTGTGCAACTTGACGTTTCAAATATATATTCCGCTAATAACTATTATATAAAGCCTGAAGTGAAAATCGGTATGAACGGTATATCTGTTGCCGATTTGAGTGTTGATAGTGTTAATATTTATGTTGATTATATTTCAAGAGTTGAAAAAGAGTTATTAATTGAAACTAAGGGGCAACCGGAAGATGGATATTCTGTTTCGGAAGTGTACAGTAAACAAGATAAGGTTATTATTTCGGGTCCTCAAGGGATTATAAACAGAGTTGATAAAGTTAAAGCTGTAGTCGATATTACAGGAGCATCTGCTGAATTGAGTAAAGTTTGCCAAGTTAAGCTATATTCATCGAATGGAGAGGAAATAGTTTCGGATAAGGTTAAACTCACAGTTACTGACGTATCTGTTTCAGTTAAGTTCAGATTTTCCAGAATGATGCCTGTCATAGCTGAAATTAAGGATGCAGATACATTCAATACAGATGATTATAATGTAACAGTTTCTGTTCCGGAGATAGAAGTATTTGGAGAAGAAAGCTTCTTGAAGGGTGTTTCTCATCTAAAAGCAATAGTTGAGAATATTCCTTTTGACAATGAAGAACTTTTAGTTTCAAGCGAATGGCGCGCAACACTTGAAATTCCTGATGGAATTACGGTTAGTGATGGTGTGCCGGAAATCACGGTTAAATTTGAAAAGAAATAAGAGGAGAATTATATATGGGTAAGTTATTTGGAACCGATGGCGTCAGAGGTATTGCTAACACAGAACTTTCTTGTGAACTTGCATATAAAATTGGTCAGGCAGGAGCTTATGTCCTTGCTAAAAGGTTTAACTCAAAGCCTTGCATCGTAATTGGAAAAGATACGAGAATTTCAGGAGATATGCTTGAAAGTGCTTTGATAGCAGGTTTTTGTTCTGTTGGTGCAAATTCAATTAAGCTTGGAGTTATTCCAACTCCTGCGGTTGCATATTTAACAAGACTTTATAAAGCGGATGCAGGAGTAGTGATCTCGGCATCTCATAACTCAATGGAATATAACGGAATTAAATTTTTTAATTCTCAGGGTTACAAATTAAGTGACGATATTGAAGCTGAAATTGAAGATCTTATACTTAATGATAAATTGAAGGACATACCTAAAGCTATCGGTGAAGATGTCGGTAAAGTGGTAAGGGAAGAGTCTGGTGTTGTAGATTATGTTAGATTTGCAAGAAGTACGGTTAATTGCGACCTTACAGGATTAAAAATTGCAGTGGACTGTGCTAATGGTGCTACATATCAGGTTGCCGGAAGAGCGTTGGCTAAACTTGGAGCTTCTTTAGTTGTAATTAACAATTTCCCTGATGGAACAAATATTAATGAAAAATGTGGTTCAACTCATCTTGAACAGCTTCAGAGAATAGTTACAGGTACGTCAAGCGATGTCGGTATAGCTTTTGATGGCGACGGAGACAGAATGTTGGCAGTTGACGAAAAAGGTAACGTTGTGGACGGCGATCAGATTATGGCAATTTGCGCAAGTGAAATGCTCAAAGAAAACCGTCTTGCTAACAATACAGTAGTTGCAACAGTTATGAGTAATCTCGGATTGACAATTTCCGGACAGAAAAACGGTTTCAACGTTTTGCAGACAGCTGTTGGTGACAGATATGTCCTTGAACAGATGCTCAAGACAGGTGAAAAGCTTGGCGGAGAACAGTCCGGTCATATAATTTTTCTTGATTACAATACTACAGGAGACGGATTGGTTTCTGCTTTACAACTTTTATCCATCATGAAGAAAACAGGAAAAAAATTATCTGAACTTTGTCAGGTGATGACCGTCCTTCCTCAACATATGAAGAGTGTAAAAGTTGACAACCAGAAAAAAGGTTTATTGGCTTCTGATGAAGAAATACAGAATATAATAAAAGAAACAGATGAAAAACTTCTTGGCAGGGGACGTGTGCTTGTAAGAGCGTCAGGAACTGAACCTGTTATCAGAGTTATGATTGAAGGCGACGATCAGGAAGAAATCAAAAATTATGTTGAAGAAATTTCAAAACTGATTGAAGAAAAGCTTTCGTAAAAAATGTATATAAGCTGCCGCGAAATGCGGCAGTTATATAAATCATAGGAATTTAAGCGCCGGAACTCAATTGAGTTGACGAGGATGAGGTTTATCGAATTTTCGGCGGATGCCTCACGGTTTGTGCATAACTTGTTAAAAGCGAACAAAACCGAAAAGTGATTTTCGGGACAAATATTGCTTTAATGCATAAGTAATTTCATTATTGCCTATGATGATGGTTACTAATAGACAAAATGAAAGGATTTTATTTATGTGTGGTATTACTGGTTATGTGGGACAAAAGGAAGCAAAAGATATTTTGCTTAAAGGATTGGAGAAACTTGAGTACAGAGGATATGATTCTGCGGGCATATGCGTAGCAGGAAATAATGTACTTAAGAGTTCGAAAGTTAAAGGAAGGCTTGCAAATCTTACAGAAAAAACTTCAAAAGAAGATATGTCAGGTCACATTGGCATAGGTCATACAAGATGGGCAACACATGGTGCACCGACTGAAAAAAATTCACATCCGCATTTTTCAAATGATGGAAACTTTGCGGTTGTTCACAATGGCATCATTGAAAATTATCTGGAATTGAGAGCATTTTTAACAGAGAAAGGATTCGAATTTATATCTGAAACAGATACCGAAGTTGTGCCGCAGTTACTGCAGTATTACTATAATGGAGATATTTTCGAAACTTTTTCAAAGGTTGTAAGTAAGCTGCAGGGGGCCTACGCTCTTGGTGTTGTAAGTACTTATGACCCTGAAACATTATATGCGGTAAGAAAAGACAGCCCTCTTATTGTAGGACTTGGAAAAGATGAGAATTTTATTGCATCTGATATTCCGGCAATTCTTGAACACACAAGAGATATATACCTTCTTGAACAAAATGAATTTGCTATTCTAACAAAAGATACTGTGCAGATTGTGGATGCTGATAAAAAGCCGATTTCTAAAGAAATATTCAAGGTAAACTGGGATGTTGCTGCAGCAGAAAAAGATGGCTATGAATTCTATATGCTCAAAGAAATAATGGAACAACCTAAAGCAATAAGTGATACTATAATGCCAAGAATTAACGGCAAAGTTATCAATATGAGCGAAATAAGTCTTTCGGATGATTATTTTAAAAATCTTAGAAAGGTTTATGTTGTTGCTTGCGGAAGTGCATATCATGTAGGTTTAGTGGGCAAAAATGTAATAGAAGGAATTGCGAGAGTTAATACTGAAGTAGAACTTGCTTCGGAATTCAGATACAGAAAGCCAATTATTAACGAAGGTGACCTCGTTGTTATTATCAGCCAGTCAGGTGAAACTTCTGATACACTTGCGGCATTGAGATATGCTAAACAGTATAAGGCTAACATTTTGTCAATTGTTAACGTTAAAGGTAGTTCTATAGCAAGAGAATCCGATGATGTTTTGTATACTCATGCAGGACCTGAAATTGCAGTTGCTACTACAAAAGCTTATAGTGCTCAGATGCAGGTTATGATTCTTCTTGGTCTTCACATGGCTAAAGTAAGAGGATGTCTTGATGACAGCGTTCTTGAAAATATGGTTGAGGAAATGAAATCTATTCCTGATAAAATCAGACATCTTACAGCTGATCTTAAGCCTTATGAAGAACTGGGCAAAAAGTTCAAGGATTGTTCAAATGTTTTCTTTATTGGAAGAGGACTTGATTACTCTATAGCAATGGAAGGTTCCCTTAAACTTAAGGAAATTTCATATATTCATTCTGAAGCATACGCAGCAGGGGAACTTAAACACGGAACAATTTCTCTTATTGAAGAAGGAACTCTTGTTTTTGCACTTGCAACCCAGGACGAACTTTTTGAGAAAATGCTAAGTAATATAAAAGAGGTAAAGGCCAGAGGTGCATATGTTATTGCGGTTGCTACCGAAGGACATAAAGATATTGCTAAAGAAGCTGACAGTGTTATTTATATACCTGAAACATTCAGTGAGTTAAGAGGTGCTCTTGAAATTGTGCCTTTGCAGCTTATAGCGTATAATATTTCATACGCCAAAGGACTTGATGTTGATAAGCCCAGAAATTTAGCAAAATCTGTTACTGTTGAATAATTTTGTGTTGACTTATTTGGTGTTATTTTGTATAATAATGCTATACTTCGTTGAATTTAGGAGGAAGACATATGATATCAGCCGATGTTGTGATCAAAAATAAAGTAGGACTTCATTCAAGACCGGCTACATGCTTTATTCAGAAGGCTAATGAATTCAAATGTGGAATATGGATTGAAAGAGATTCAAAGAAAGTTAATGCAAAGAGCTTGCTCGGTGTTTTGTCTTTGGGAGTTCTTCAGGGAACAGAAATTAAAATTATAGCAGACGGAGCAGATGAAGAAGAAGCAATGAATGCTATGAAGGCTTTAGTTGAATCAAATTTTGCAGATTAAAACAAAATTTTTATTATACCCACATTTGTGGGTATAATTTTTTTGGAGGTGATATAAGTGGTAGATAATGAGTTCTTGAAATCTTTGCCTATGGAACCGGGCGTGTATATAATGAAGAATAAGGATGATGAAATTATATATGTGGGAAAAGCCAAAAAGTTAAGAAACAGAGTTAATCAGTATTTCGTGGCTAATTCCGGGCATACAGCTAAAGTACGTGCAATGGTTAATAATGTTGAACATATAGATTATATTGTTACAAATTCAGAACCCGAGGCACTTAATCTTGAATGTTCGCTCATTAAGAAACACAAGCCAAAGTACAATATATTACTGAAAGATGACAAGACATACCCTTATATCAAGGTGACATCGGAAACATTCCCTCGCATAGAAATTGTAAGAAAAGCAGAAAATGATAACAGTAGTTATTACGGTCCGTATACAAGTTCATATGCTGCTAAAGGAACTGTAAATATACTGAAAAAAACCTTTGGCATAAGGGACTGCAAAAAAAACATTCAGGAAAATTCGAAGGATAAACCGTGTCTTAACAGTCATATTGGTATATGTTCATCTCCATGTAACGGTTCTATTACTGTTGATGAATATAAAAACCGGATTGAAGAAGTAAAATGTATCCTTAATGGAAATATACACTCGCTTGTGGCTGAACTTACCTCAAGAATGAAATATGAAGCATCGCAGATGAATTTTGAGTGCGCAGCTGAATTGCGGGACAAAATCGGTAATATAAAGAAAATCAATCAGTCTCAGATTGTCGTAAGTGCTGATAGTGTTGATGAGGACTTTGTTTATCTATGCAGAGAAGACGGAAATATATGTATTCAGATGCTTTTTGTAAGAAATGGAAAAGTTATAGATAAAAAATCATCATTTTTAAGAAATGTATCAGAAGAAACAGATGAAAGCATACTTTACGCTTTTCTCTTACAGTATTACACCAGTTTCAGTATTCCAAGGTATATTTATATATCTGCTGATTTACAGGATGTTGAGGTTGTTTCAGAGTTCCTTTCGGGAATAAAAGGTAAAAAGGTTTATATAAGGAAACCGGTAAGAGGGGACAAGAACAAGCTTATGCAGATGGCTGCCAAAAATGCGGGCGAGAGCGTAAGGATAAAAGAACTGTATAAAAAGGAGAATAACGCGGCTGTAGAACAACTTAAAGAATATCTGAAACTAGTTTTTTTGCCAAACAGAATTGAGGCTTATGATATTTCTAATACAGCGGGTAGTGAAACGGTTGCCTCAATGGTTGTATTTAAAAATGGTCTGTCTTCCAGAAAAGATTACAGAAAGTTCAAAATAAAAGATAGTGCAAAAAGTGATGACTATGGTGCAATGTATGAAGTTATAAGCAGAAGATTCACCAGAGCAAAGAACAAAGATGATAAGTTTGCAGAGCTTCCTGATATTATTTTCGTAGATGGCGGTGTGGGACAAATTAAATCAGCTTTAAGAGCTTTAAGTGAATGCGGATTTAATATTCCTGTCTTCGGTATAGTGAAAGACGATAAACATAAAACAAGAGACATAATTTCAGAAAACGATATGTTTAATGTCCCTATTGGAACTAAATGTTTCAAACTTGCTGTAAATATCCAAGACGAAATGCACAGATGTGCAATAACATATCATAGGAATTTAAGAAATAAAAGAAATTACAACAGTGAGTTAAGGAAGGTTGACGGTGTGGGTGATAAAACATATAAACTGTTGCTGAATCATTTCAGGACGATAGAAAATATTAAAAACGCTGATTTGGAAGAATTGAAATCAGTTAAAGGGATAACTGCACCAACGGCAAAAAATATTTTTAACTTTTTTCAAAAAAAGACTTGACAAAAAGGGCGGAAGTGTAGTAATATAAACAAGTTGTCGCTTGAAAAAAGCCAAAATGTCAAAAA
>CAZMHL010000095.1:0-7418 GCA_964566065.1 uncultured Eubacteriales bacterium | reverse complement strand
TCGGAAGAAAGCAGAAGAAGAGAAACTTCAGACAGCTTTGGATTACACGTATCAATGCTGCTGCAAGAGCTAACGATATTTCATATTCAAAATTCATGAATGGTTTGAAAAAAGCTAATATCACACTTAACAGAAAAGTTCTTGCTGATATTGCTGTTTCTGATCCTGCTGCTTTCACAGCACTTGTTGAAAAAGCAAAAGAAAATCTTTAATTTTTAAATTAAGTCCGGTATAAACCGGACTTTTTGTTTACAAAAAATGATGTTTATGGTACAATTAACCAAAGGAGTGATTATATGAAAAGAATTATTTCTGCGGTGTTAAGTGTAGTGTTAATAATCTGCAGTTTTAATAGTGTTTTTGCCGCTACAAAAATATACGATTTATCGGGAGATATGTCTGCAGAAGATGAAGCAGTTTTTAAACCTCAGATTATTGATCATAATGCTACAATGTATACACCTTGGTATGTTCAGTATGCAAGAAGTACAAAATCGGCTTATGAAAAAGGGATAAGGGCGGGAGATGGTAACCAGAGAATTATGTCCATCGATGTTTCGCCTATAAATCCTGATCTTGTGCTTATTGGTTCTGATAAATCAGGTGTTTTAAGAAGCGAAGATGCCGGAGCAAACTGGGAACTTGTAGGCAATAATAACAATGGTTGGGGTTGCACGGATATTTTGTGGAGTCCAACCGAGGAAAAAACTGCTTTTTGTATGCAGACAGGTAATATAGGTTCAAACACCAATGCTCTTAATAAAGCGAATGCTTCTGCCCGTCACGGAATTTATAAAACAGTTGACGCAGGAGAAAACTGGTATCAGGTGCTTTCTGCAAGATGTCTTTCAGATTCCTGTACGGAAGGTTTGAAAATAACTTCTTCGGGAAATGTTTATGCACTTACAACTGATGGATTGTATAAATCGACAGATAACGGGGAATCTTTTGAAAAACAATCAGATGTGATTGCAGAAGATTCTCTTATAGGAACTCTGGAAATATCTGATGATGAAAAAACAATGATTGCATCCGGCGGCGGTGGTGTTTATATGAGCACCGACGGAGGTATTTCCTGGGAAACTATAAACGGAAATCTTTCAGAATTTGTAACAAATTCAACTTGTGTAAGGGTAGATCCTGATGACAGCACACATTTATATGCATGCTTTGATTATTCTGATAATGGCAGTAATTTGTTTGAGACCTATGATTTTGGTACTACCTGGACAAGAATTCCGATTAAAAATACCGGAGATAAGGACAGAAGTATCCGACTTATTACTTTTGCAAAAGATGAGAATGGAAAAACAGTTACTATAGTTGCATATAACCAGTGGGGCGCAGTGTACTGGTATTCTGAAGATAAATGCAAAACTTGGAAGCAGAATACTTTTGACAGAATACCTGAGGATATTTACAGTTGCGGAAACGGTTATGTTGCCGAAGGCATTGCGGTGTCAAAGGTTGATCCTGCTGTTGTATATTATTCATTCGGTGATAATATCTATAAGTCAACCGATGGCGGAAAAAGTTACAAATGGTCAAATTCAGGTTTCAGCGGGATAAATACAAACTGTGTGTATTTTGATCAGGAAAATTTTATGTGGTTCTGCGACGTGGACAGAGGTCTTGCGGTAACAGATACACCTTATGTGGAAAAAACATACCCTACTGTAAGCAGGACAGGTCTTAATGCTCAGTCGGAAGGTGTAGCTGTTGACCCTGATGATGTGAATCACGTTTTTGCAATTATAAATGATTGTTTGTACGAATCAACGGACAGAGGTGCAAGCTGGACGGCAATAGAGGGATTCAATCCCGGAACGGTTCTTAAGTACCATAAAGATGATAAGAATATAATATACACAAGCTCAATGACAAGTTTTGATGGTGGTAAAACATGGAATGAAAACAATAAGTCAATCATAGCTGTTTCAAATGTAGACAATGATGTGTTGTACAGCTATGCGAATAAAGTGCTTTATCGTTCTGCTGACAGAGGTGTAACATGGGAAACGTTTTATTCCAATATATTGGCGAGTTATACTTTTTACCCCGACGAATTTGATGTAGATACAATCTGGTGTGGCGGCTATAATGGGAATGTGTATAAGATAGTAAACGGGGTTCAGACTGCTTATACAAGTGCAAACGGGTTGAAAAGCGACAAAGGACTTGTTTCAATTACGGCAATAGCTCAAGATTACAAGGATAAAAATCATCTTATTGTCGGTGGAAAAAACACTCGTGAAGGCGTGAAAACTCCGGGTGTTTATGAAACATACGATGGTGGTCAAACCTGGGTTCTTGTCCCGGGGGCAAAAGGTACTTTTATAGTTAACTCAATCAGATTTTCACCAATATCTGAAGAAGTATTTATAGGTACTTGCAGCAATGGATTTTATGTGTACGATTATAACGTTTTTAAAAAGTGGTATAATTGTAATCTCACGGTTTTCAGCACTTCTGAGAATAGCGAAGATTTTGAATTGACAGATAAAATTAAGAACGGAATAATAAGGGCAAAAACATCTGTGGCATCGGAAACAGCAGTACCTGTTTTCGGACTTTTCGATGCTGAAAATCCATCAAAACTTATAAAATTTGCTATTGGCAATAAATCTTCACTCTGTAATATCGCTCAGGTTGAGGCTTCTATTGACCTTACAGGTATCAACACATCAGACACAGTTCTTAAGTTTTTTGTGTGGAATAGCCTGGATATGGCAACGCCGCTTAAAGCTGCAGAAATTCTCTCAAAATAAAAATTGTGTTATATTTCCCGAAAAAGCTTGTCTTTTTATGAGAAATTATATATAATATATAAAAGTAAAATGAAATTACTAAAAGGAGCAATAAATATGAACTATGAAAAAAAAGTAAGACCGGATAAAATAATTCAGTTCGGTGAAGGCGGATTTTTAAGAGGATTTGTTGACTGGATTTTCCAGATTGCAAATGACAAAGAAATTTTCAACGGCAATGCAGTTGTTGTTCAGCCTATTGAAAAAGGTATGTGCGATATGCTTTCAGCGCAGAATTGCGTATACACCCATGTTACAAGAGGATTAAGCAACGGCAAAGCTGTTGTTGATAAAAAGATAATCGATATGATTTCAAGATGTGTTAATCCTTATGAAAATTATGAAGATTATTTAAAGCTCGCAGAAAATCCTGATTTCAGATTTATTGTTTCTAATACAACAGAGTCAGGTATTGTATACAGAAAAGGTGATAAGCTTGAAGATGCACCTGCAGTTTCCTTCCCTGCAAAGCTTACTGCGCTTCTTAATAAGAGATACAACCTCGGTCTTAAAGGTTTTATTTTCCTTCCTTGCGAACTTATTAATAAAAATGGTGAAACCTTAAAAGAAATTATTCTTCAGTATGCTGATGACTGGAATCTCGGTGACGGATTTAAAGCATGGATTGAAAATGATAACATTTTCTGTAATACTCTGGTTGACAGAATTAATACAGGTTATCCGAAAGGGGAAGACCTTCAGCTTGGTTATGAAGATAATATGTTAAATACAAGTGAATTGTTCCACTTGTGGGTAATTGAAGGACCGAAATGTATTCTTGATGAGATTCCGTTTGACAAAGCAGGACTTAATATTATCGTAACAGATAATCTTGAAATGTACAGAACCAGAAAAGTAAGAATACTCAACGGTGCTCATACATCCATGATTCCTTATGCAATGCTTTCAGGACTTGAAACTGTTAAAGATTGTATGGATGATGAAAATATGAGTAAGTTTGTGAAAGATTGTGTGTTTGAAGAAATTATCCCAACACTTGATTTGCCTGAAGAAGAACTTGTTCAGTATGCAAATGACGTTTTTGAAAGATTCAACAATCCTTTCATCAAACATTACTGCTCTGCAATTTCCCTTAACTCTGTGAGTAAGTTTAAGGTAAGAGTTTTGCCTTCACTTCTTGAATACATAAAGAGAATGAATAAAATGCCTGAAAAATTGATTTTCTCGCTTTATAATCTTATTAAATTCTATAAAACAGATATGCCGCAGGACGATCAGGAAATAATTGATTTTATGCATAATAACGATATAAAATCAATTCTTGCGAACACAGAATTCTGGGGTGAAGATCTTACTTTCCTTTATGATGAGGTTGTAAAATATGAAAATAAATAATCTTGATAATGTTGATATTGATTTAAAATCAGGTCACAAATATGCTGATTGTGATATTAAAAAAGGCGAAAATATTATAAAGTACGGTTTTCCTATCGGTCATGCTACCGAGGATATAAAAAAAGGAGAACATGTTCATACACATAATATTAAAACTAACCTTAAAGGTACTCTTGAATATACATACACACCTGTAAATGCACAGAAAAAAGCTGTAAATGAAACCAAGACATTTATGGGATATCTAAGAGACAACGGCGATGTAGGCATCAGAAATGAAATCTGGATAGTAAATACAGTTGGATGTGTAAATAAAATTGCACAGAAACTTGCCGAAAAATGCGGAGTAAAATATTTTCCACATCCGTTTGGATGCTCACAGCTTGGCGATGACCAGGATCTTACACAGAAAATTCTTAAGGGAATGGTAAATCATCCAAATGCCGCAGGTGTTCTTGTTCTTGGTCTGGGATGTGAAAATAATAATATTCCGTTGTTTAAAGAAGTTTTGGGCTCTTACGATGAAAACAGAGTGAAGTTTCTTAATGTTCAGGATTTTGAAGATGAAATTGAAGAAGGCGTAAAACTTATAAATGAACTTAAAGACTATGCTTCAAAGTTTGAGAGAACAGAGCTTCCGGTGAGCAAACTTAAGGTTGGTCTCAAATGTGGCGGAAGTGATGGTTACAGCGGAATTACCGCTAATCCTCTCGTAGGAAGTATGTCTGATAAACTTATAGGACTTGGAGGAAGCACAATTCTTACCGAAGTTCCGGAAATGTTTGGCGCAGAGCATCTTCTTATGCAGAGATGTGAAAATGAAGAAATTTTCAATAAAACAGTAGCTTTGATAAATGATTTTAAGGACTACTACATCCGTCACAATCAGGTTGTTTACGAAAATCCTTCACCCGGAAATAAAGCCGGCGGTATAACAACTCTTGAAGAAAAATCTTTGGGATGCGTCCAGAAAGGAGGATTTTCGCCTGTTGTAGATGTACTTGATTATGGTGATGTATTAACCAAGAACGGTCTTTCACTTTTAAACGGACCCGGAAATGATATTGTTGCCATAACAAACCTTATGGCCGCAGGAGTACATATTATACTTTTTACCACAGGCAGAGGAACGCCTCTTGGCGGTGCCGTTCCCACAGTTAAAATTGCTACAAATGCAAAACTCGCGGAGAAAAAGAAAAACTGGATTGACTTTGATGCAAGCCCGCTTCTTGAAGGGGTAACAATGGATGAGTTAACAGATAGTTTGCTTGACTTTGTTATAGAAATTGCAAACGGAAAAGAAACCAAAAACGAAATTAACGGATATTCTGAAATATCAATATTTAAGGATGGTGTTACATTATGAGTATTATTAATGATAAATTTATGCTTAAAACAAAAACGGCGCAGAAGTTGTACAAATATGCAAAAGATATGCCAATAATCGACTATCATTGTCATATCAGTCCACAAATGATTGCTGAAGACTATAAGTTCAAAAATGCATTTGAGCTTTTCCTTGGCGGTGACCATTATAAGTGGAGACAGATAAGAACAATGGGGTTTGATGAAGAACAGATTACAGGTTCAAAAAGCGATTATGAAAAGTTTGAAGCCTGGGCTGCAACTGTTCCATATTTAATAGGTAATCCTCTTTATCACTGGACTCATTACGAACTCAAAAAATATTTTGATATTGATGAAACACTTTCTCCCGAAACCTGCAAAAAAATCTGGGATAAGTGTAACGAACTTCTTAAAAAAGATGAATTCAGCGTTAAAAATATTATCAGAAAATCAAATGTTGAAGTAATCTGCACAACAGATGATCCAATGGACACTCTTGAATGGCATAAAAAAATCAGAGAAGACGGTTTTGAAGTTAAAGTTCTTCCTGCTTTCAGACCTGATAAAGCGGTTGAAATAGGCAAAGAAACCTTTATGTCCTATATGGAACTTATGGGTGCAAAAACATACAGCGATGTGTTGAATATTTTAAGTGAAAAAATTGCATTCTTCCACGAAAACGGTTGCCGTGTTTCGGATCATGCTCTTGAATATGTTCCTTTTGCTCTTGGTGATGCTGAAGCAGTGTTCAATAAGAAAATGAATGGGGAAGAGCTTACCAAAGAAGAAATTGACATTTACAAAACGGCTGTTCTTAAGCATTGTGCATCAGAATATGTTAAGTTAGACTGGGCAATGCAACTCCATATTGGTGCACTTCGTGATAATAACAGCAGAATGTACAAAATACTCGGACCTGATACAGGTTTTGACTCTGCAAACGATTTGTGTATAGCAGAAAGCCTTGCAAAATTCCTTGACAATCTTGAAATTGATAACGGACTTCCGAAAACGATTCTTTATACTCTTAATGCTAAAGATAATATCACATTGGGAACTCTTCTTGGTAACTTCCAGAAAGGACCGATGATGGGCAAAATTCAGTTTGGTTCAGCTTGGTGGTTCAATGATCACAGAGACGGCATGGAAGAACAGCTTAAAGCACTTGCAAACCTTGGAACACTCGGAACATTTATCGGTATGCTTACAGACTCAAGAAGCTTTGTTTCTTACGGAAGACACGACTACTTCAGAAGAATCCTCTGTAACCTTATCGGCAAATGGGTGGAAGAAGGCGAATATCCCGATGATGAAAAAATGCTCAAGAAAATCATCCAGGGAATCAGCTACTATAACGCAAAAGAATACTTTAAATTCTAAAAAAAGGTGCTCTTATGCGGTGTACTGTTAAGGATAGTAATTTTAAAAGGCAGAAACGATTGATTTCGTTTCTGCCTTTTTGTAGAGGCGATTCACGAATCGCCCGTTTTTTATAAGGTCTTAGGATTATCCTTAATATTTGGAAGATGCCATACATCTTCCCTGCTTGTTATAGTACCGGACATTATTTATACAATGCCAAATCGGTAAGTGCAACAGGAACACTACCTTGGCCATATGCATCACTTGCTCTTATTTTAATAGTTAATTGATTAACTCCTTTTATATCAATATCAAATTTGAACGGCATCGAAGCTGTTACGGCGGTTGCCTTATATATCAATTTCCCATCTCCGTAAAAAAACACATCTGTAGGGGATGAATAACAGTTATCTGCATCTCTAAAAGTTGCAATTTTATAACTCTTAGGCAACACAACATTTCCTTTCAACGTATTATATTGGCTATTTAAAGGATATCCTATAATCATGTCTGATTTATCAGTATCATTTTCAATAATTCCAGACC
>CAZMHL010000094.1:0-7425 GCA_964566065.1 uncultured Eubacteriales bacterium | reverse complement strand
GGCTACGAACAAACCTCGCCTGACTCGCTGTACCATCGTACAGCTTCGGGTTTCCGAAAGCAAGGTAAGCCTTGCTTTTGCCCGGTTTGTTCGTTCCGAATTATTTTTTCCTATCCCCTGAAAAAGGAGGTGTAAATAAATTTACACCTCCTTTTGATTAATTAATAGTTTTCAGCTTTAATCTGGAAATATGCCTGCGGATGGTCGCATACCGGACATACCTGCGGAGCTTTCTTTCCAACAACAATATGACCGCAGTTTGCACACTGCCAGATCATATCTTCATCTCTTGAGAACACAAGACCGCCTTCGATATTGGCAAGAAGTTTTCTGTATCTTTCTTCGTGTTCCTTTTCAATCTGTGCTACTTTATCAAAAAGAACTGCGATTTCGTTAAATCCTTCATCTCTTGCATCCTGCGCCATTTTAGCATACATATCGGTCCATTCATAGTTTTCACCATTTGCAGCATCTTCAAGATTTACTTTTGTGTCCGGAATGCCGTCGTGAAGAAGTTTAAACCAGATTTTTGCATGTTCTTTTTCATTGTTTGCTGTTTCTTCGAAAAGAGCAGCAATTTGCTGATATCCATCTTTTTTAGCTTTTGAAGCGTAATATGTGTACTTTGTTCTTGCCATACATTCGCCTTCAAACGCAGCCATAAGATTAGCTTCTGTTTTTGTACCTTTTAATTTTTCCATAATATTCCTCTCCTTTAAGTAAATTTTACTGCATTTTTATTGCTTTTTCAAGTCTTTTTCTGATATTTAAAGAAATATATGCTGCAAGCACTGTTTTTATTATATCCGGAATTACAAAAGGAAATACACATATTGTAAGTGCAGGTAAAAATTCCGTCTTTGTTGAATACACAAACCACATCACACCGGATACATAAATAATAAGATTTGCTGTAAGCATCACGACAAAACATATAATTACACTATGTCTTTCTTTAGATAAAACTGATATGAACAGACTTGCAAAAATGTATCCCACCAAAAAGCCTCCGGTAACTCCCGCAAGTTGTTGAAATCCGCCTGTAAACCCCGAAAACACAGGAAGTCCAGATGTCCCAAGTAATATATACAAAACAACTGCCAAAGTGCCTTTTTTGCCTGCTATTGCTGAAATTAAAAACACTGAAAAGCTTGCAAGCGTTACAGGCACAGTGCCTATCGGCAACGATAAAGGCGCAGTTATACACAAAAATGCCGTCAGTAAGGCTATGTATGTTAAATCTTTTATTTTCATAACCTTATACTCACTTCTCCTGCATTTATTCTTTTTATTCCGTCTGTCGTCCTTGCAACAAGGCCTGCATTTTCATCTATGCTTTCAGCATATGCCTCAAAAATATCATTCCCTGAATATACAGTAATATTTTTACCAAGTATAACCGACTTATTTTTATATTCTTCGGGACATATTTTTGTTTCTCTAAATCCAAGAAACTCATTTGCAAATTCAGATGCAAGTTCATTTCTTGAAACGCTTATTCCTGTTTCGTTTTCTATTGATGTTGCTATGTTTTTAAGGTCATCGGGAAAATCAAGCTTATGCACATTTATCCCAACTCCGACAATAACAAAATCACAAACACCATCTTTGAACACTATTTCCGAAAGTATTCCGCATACTTTTCTTTGGTTCATATAAATATCATTAACCCATTTAATACCTGTTTTTGCACCTGTTAGTTTCTCAATGGCGCGGGATACGGCAACTGCCGCAAAAGGAGTTATTAGCTGAATATTTTCAAAATACTTTTCAGGTTTAAAAGCCAGGCTCATATAAAGACCTTTTCCTTTAGGAGAACAGAATTTTCTGTCAAGTCTTCCTCTGCCTGCGGTCTGTTCTTCAGCTATAACCAAAGTATTTTCGCCCGTTTGGGTATAAATTTCCTTTGCATCCTTATTGGTTGATGCAGTTGTTTCTTTTATCACAATATTAATTTTTTCATTCAGTTGTATTTTATCTGAATTAATTGCCATTATTTCTTTTCCTTCACTTTATATATGCACCGATGTCAACAAGCATTTTTCTTAAGCTCTGTGAATCGACCGTATGTACATCACCGGCATCAAGAGCAAGTTTTGTCGCAGTTCCTGCCGCCTGACCGGTAACAAGACAAACAGGCATTACTCTCGTGCTCGCCTGAACAGGTCTGTCTGTTGAAATACATCTTCCTGCAACAAGAACATTTTTAAGTCCCTTTGGTGTAAGGCATCTGTAAGGAATACCGTATGACTCTCCGGGATTGTATCTGTTACTGCCGATATTGTTTTTAGCCTTCTCTTCTTTTGATTTGTGACAGTCAATATAATAGCAACATCTGCCGATTTCATCATCAAATCCTCGTCTTGCCATATAGTCATCAACATTAAGGACATAGTCGCCAAGTATTCTTCTCGACTCCCTTATTCCCATTAAAGGTGCTGTCTGGGAAATTTCTGCTCCCGCAAAGATTGACGGGCAAAACTCCTTAAGTCCGCTTAAAATATCTGCTGACATTTTTCTGCCCTCAATAAGAGCATCTGTTACAGTTTTCGGATTTGTGTTATCAACGTCCCACAAATGCCCTGCATTAAAGCCGACTGTATCTGGTCCTACAAGACTGTTACAGAAATGAGGGTCAGACAAATGCGGATATTTGCCGCTTTCGAGCATTTTATAAATAGGACTGTTAGGATTGGCGTTATGAAGTTTTTCATGGGTTCTGTATGCATATTCATTAATATTTGAAACATTAAAGCACAAAGTTGAAGCCTGCACCATTCCATCATCACCCACTTCATATTCAGCACCTGCCCAAGCACACAAATCCCCGTCTCCCGTACAGTCAATGAATATTTTAGCTGAATATGCAGTAAGTCCCAGCTTGCTGCTTACGATTATTGTTTTCACAACTCCGTTTTCTGCATCCACATCGGTTAAAAATGTGTTAAACAAAACATTTGCACCGGAGCCTGTAACCTTATCGTCATATATTCTTTTAAGCTTTTCTGCATTAATTTCAACCCAGTCAACTTTTTCTTCCGGAATATGAGCAAGACTATTTTTTGACTCCATAAAAATTTCTTCTGCTATACCTTTATAAATTATCTCTTCTTTATTTGAAAAAGGACACCAGGCAGGAACAAGTCCCATTGTTCCCATTCCTCCAAGAGCACCTGTTGCTTCGATAAGAAGTGTTTTTGCACCATTCCTTGCAGAAGCTATTGCTGCAGAACAGCCTGCGGGTCCTCCTCCTACAACAATTACCTCATAACTGTCATTATGACTTATTTTTTTGCTCTTTAATACATATTCCCCCATAGATTTTTACTCCTCAAATAAGTTATTCATCAAACTTTTGATTTTTTGCTTTCTTACTTCTGTTTCTGAATTATCAACAGAAATTATTAAAACATCACCTTCTTTTGCATCGGGAAGAATTTTTAAATCCATAACAGCAAGACTCTTATCTTCAAGTTCAACTGTAATTTTTCCGTCAGAAATTTTATCAACAATAACTTTCATTTTATTTCTCCGTTTCTACAGTTATTTTTTCACCATCGGTTTTAACAATAACCGTTCCGCATTCATCGGTTCTGTATGTTTTTATATTAAATTTTTCAAACAGCTGTCTTACCTCTTTGTGGGGATGACCGTAATCGTTGTCTTCTCCCAGACTCATAACAGCATATTCAGGACTTACTTTTTTTATAAATCTTTCAGAAGATGATGTTGAAGAACCGTGATGCCCCACTTTAAGTACATCTGCTTTAACATTTTCAAGTTTTTCTTCTGTCTCTTTTTCCGCATCACCTGTGAACAGGAAGGATTTATCCTTATATGTAAGCTTCACAATTGCCGAACAGTTATTTAAGTTTCCTTCATCAATTTCAACAGGTCCCAGAATCTCGATAAGTGAATCTTCACTCTCATAAATTATTTTTCCTTTTTCTGCACTTTTAATCTTGAGCTCTTTGGAAGAAATTGCCTCAAGAACGTCTTCGTACGTTTTTGTATTACCAGAAATTCTTGGCATATATATTTCGCCTATTTGAAAATTTTCAATTACAACATCAAGACCACCTATATGGTCAGAATGAGGATGTGTTCCAACAAGAAAGTCTATTTTTTCAACGCCAAGTTCTTCAAGATAATTTACAACTGTTTCGCCCTTGCCATTTTCCCCGGCATCAATAAGCATAGTTTTTCCGTCAGGAAGAAGAATTAACTCACTGTCTCCCTGTCCCACATCTATAAAATGAACCTGTGCTGTTTCAGTATCCGTTGGCGTGATATTTTCTTCTGTGTGATTATCGGTTAAAAATTCGTAAACAAAAGCTATTAATATTACAATTAAAAGTACAAGTATTTTTTTCTTTTTCATTATTTCTCCGCTTTATTATAGTTTAAAAGTGTAATGCCCGAGCAAACCAATACAAGTGTTAATAAAAGATTTGCTATTGAAACACTGTTTCTTTCATTAAGCAATAACCAGGAAAGCAATACTCCGAACAAAGGTATCATAAAACTGAAAACCGTAACTCTTGATACGGGATTGTATTTTAAAAGTATTCCCCAGAGAGAATATGCAATTGCTGAAAGGAATGAAAGATATACAAGTACCAAAGCACCCTGAATATCTGCAATTTTTATAACTCCGCCGAAAGCAAGTCCTGATATTATCATAAATATTCCGCCGATTATAAACTGATAACCGCTTAATATAACCGGTTCTTCATATTTTGAATATTTCTTCATAAGCACTGATGAGACGGCGTAAGATATTGAAGAAAATAACACAAAACAATCGCCCGTAAAGTTCATATTCAAGTCAAGACCATCGAGGTTGACCATAATTATACCTGCAAATCCCAAAGCACAGGCAACAATCTTTTTAAGGGTAAGTTTTTCCTGTTTAAATATAAGACTGGCAATCAAAATTGCCCAGAACACGTTGGAGCCGCTTAAAACTGTTCCTTTTACACCGGATGTATTTGCAAGACCAATGTAAAAGAATATGTACTGAATTACTGTCTGGAAACAGCTTATTTTTACAACCTTGTCAAGATTTTCTTTCTTTGGCACAAGAAACTTTCTTCTTCCAATGCTGTAAATTAAAACAGTAATAATTCCCGCAAAAGTAAATCTTACACCCGCAAAAAGGATTGTAGATGCAACATTTTTTTCAGGAAGGATTAACTCGTAACCAATTTTAATAAAGGGAGTAGCACTTCCCCACAGCGCACAACACAAAATTGCAGCTACTGCAACAAACCACCCTGATGTATAAATTTTATTTTTTTCCATTATTTTCTCCTTAGTTCTCATTACTATAATTATAGTTCAATATGATAACAAAGTCAAAGCAGTTTTCTTAGCTCTTCAATATCTTCTTTATTTGTTGACCAGCTTGTTGCAAAGCGGACAACGGTGTGGTTTTCGTCAATCTTTTCCCAGAAGCAGAAGCCAGCTTTTTCTTTGAGTTTTTCCATTTTTGAATTTTCAAGGATTACAAACTGCTGATTTGTCGGTGAATCCCAGGCAAATTTATAACCTTTTTCTTTTAATACAGATTTTAAAAGCTCTGCCATTTCTATTGCATGTCTACTGATATGGAAATACAGATTATCTGTAAACAATGTATCAAACTGAATACCGAGAAGTCTGCCTTTTGCAAGCATTGCGCCGTGTTGCTTTACCATTGTCATAAAATATTTCGGTGTAACTTTTTTATTGAACACAACTGCTTCTCCGCACAGTGCACCAACCTTTGTTCCGCCAATGTAAAAAGCATCGCAAAGCTTTGATATATCTTCAAGGGTCAGATCGCAATCAATACTCATAAGTCCATAGCCAAGACGTGCTCCGTCCATAAAAAGAGGAATATTGTACTTTCTGCATACTTTTGAAATACCTTCAAGCTCGTTTTTACTGTAAAGAGTTCCGAACTCTGTGGGATGAGAAATATATACCATTCCCGGAAAAACCATATGCTCATGATTTTCATCGGCAAAAAAGCTGTTAAGGTAATTCAAAAGGTCATCGGCATTGATTTTTCCGTTTTTGTGTTTCAGCTCAATAACCTTGTGACCTGTGTATTCAACCGCACCTGCCTCGTGAGCATTTATATGCCCTGTATCGGCAGACACCACTCCTTCGTAATCCTTTAAAAGTGTGGAAATTACAACTGCATTTGTCTGCGTTCCTCCCACAAGAAAGAAAACGTCAACATCTTCGTTTTTACAAGCTTTTTTTATTTTCTCCTTTGCACTTTCACAGTAAATATCGGTTGTATACCCGGGTAATGGTTCAAGATTGGTTTCAGCAAATCTTTTAAGTATTTCAGGATGCGCACCTGTTGTGTAATCACTTTCAAACGAGAGCTTTTTCATTAATTTCATCCTTTTCTGCATTTATTTCTTTCACAGGTAAAACAAAGTTAAAAGCTTCAGGCACTATTTCAAATTCAACTCTTCCTGCATCAGTAATTTCTCCGTCTGTGCATAGGCGCATTTTACCTTTATTAGGTGTAACAACTGCCTTTTTGCAATTTGTTGAAAATATTACTTTTTCTATGCCTTTAAGCTTTATATGTGTACCCTTCATATAAAAGGGCAATTTGGTAAGAAAGTTAAGTCTTGAAATATTATAAACAATATTTACGTTCATAACACCGTCTTTAACCGAAGCCAGCGGATTGCTTTTCACTCCTCCTCCGCAATAGCTTCCGTTTGCTATTGAAGTAAGAAGAAGAGGTCCGTTGTGCATTTTCTTTCCGTCAAGCTCTATGTTAAGGTCTGCGCCTTTTTTCTTTATAAGAATGGCAAAAATCGAAATGAGATATGCAATAGAGCCCGAAATAAACGGTTTCTTTTTCATTGTTGCGGTCAGGTCTGCCACATTGCAGTCAAAGCCTATATTAAACATATTTGCACAATATCTTGCTTTTTGCCCTGTGGTATATTTTATAGCATCGCATTTTACGCTTTTTCCTTTAATCTGAGCAAGAACACTCATAAAGTCGCCTTTATCTTTAAAGTTTCTGCAGAAATCATTTCCGGTGCCATAAGGCATAACTCCCAACTCTGCGTCAGGATATTCCATAACACCGTTTAAAACCTCGCCGAATGTTCCGTCTCCACCGCAGGCAATAAAACGAGCACCACCTTTGTTTTTACAGTAATTTCTTACAAAAATTTCTGCATCGCCAACAGCTTTTGTGATATAAATTTCAGCATCTTCTTTAAAATTATATAGACTCTCTTTTATTAAGCTTACAAGTTTATCAGCACTTTTTCCCTGCCCCGCTTTTGGATTTACAACAAAAACCGTTTTCATAAGCGACTCCTTCTGACAAAATACGGTTTAATTTTACCATAAATTTCTTTTAAGTGCAACAAAAAAGGGACTGTAAAAAAAGTCTCATCT
>CAZMHL010000093.1:0-7431 GCA_964566065.1 uncultured Eubacteriales bacterium | reverse complement strand
TGCCGTACCAAAAGTACTGTCTGCGCTCATTTTCACAAAATATAACTTCCTTTTTTTATCCGGCGAAAACCTGAGTCCAGTAATGACCGTAAGAGCCGCCCTGAACGTAGCCTGCGCCAAGTCTTGTTACATTCTGATTAAGAATGTTTTTTCTGTGACCCTCGGAGTTCATCCAGGAGTTCATAACGCTTTCGGGAGTTTTCTGACCTGCCGCAATGTTTTCTGCCGCATAGCTGTAGCTTATGCCAAAGGCTTTCATTCTGTCAAAAGGCGACTGCCCCTTTAAATTGGTATGGCTGAAGAAGTTGTTTTCTGCCATATCAAGGCTGTGTGCTTCTGCAACAGCTGCAAGTGAGGAATCCCAGGTGAGAGCGGAAAGACCGTGCTTTGCTCGCTCTGCATTTACAAGCTCAAGAACTCTAAGTTCAAATTCGTCTGCGGAAATTTCAGGCTGCTGATTGTTTTCCGTTTCAGGAGCCTCTGTTTCGGGAGCTTCCGCCTCAGGTGTGTTTGTTTCAGGCGCCTGAGTGTCACCGCCAATACCCGGAAGCTGAATGTTTGGTTTGCAGAGGTTTTCAAGCTTTTCTGCCCGCTTAATGCAGCTTCCGTCAAAACCGTAAACCTTGCAGCTTGCAAGAGTTTTTGCGGATGCATAACCCGAAGCTGTAATAATGAGTCCCGCTGAAAGTGCCAGGGACAATGCTGTTTTCCGGATGTTCATTTTTGTCATCTCCAATCGCTGTAATTTTTGTAATTCTGGTAAATTACATGTACCATTGTATCATTGTAAAAGCATCTCTTCAATGCAAAATATATGGAAACAAAGACAGTCTTTCACAGAAATTTTACATATTGAATTTATTTTATACATATAAATATTTATAATAAAATCAGGGAGGATGAAATGAGAAAAACAGCGATTATATTGATTATTTTACTTTTAATGTCAACAGGCGTATATGCCGATGAAATAATAAGTTTTGAAAAACCGAAAATGGAATATGAGGATAAAACCATAGTCAACACCTTTGCGCTTGTGACTGTCAGCGAGGGTGAAGTTTCATCCTTTGCAAAGGAAAAGTGCGAAAAGGCAAGAGAGCTCGGCTTGCTTGACGAAAAAATCGTGCCCGATTATCAGGAAACAATAACAAAGGCGCAGTTTTGCGCCCTTGCGGTTAATCTTTACGAAAAATTAAGCGGAGAGGTTCTTGAGGAAGCAAAGGAAAATCCTTTTGCGGATACAAAAAATCCCGATGTTTTAAAGCTTGTATCCGTGGGTGCGGTTAAGGGGGAAACCTATAACACTTTTTGCCCTGATGAAAGAATAACAACATCCTGCGGTGAGGAAATAATCTTAAACGTAGTCAGAAAGGCAAAAAGTATTCCTTTTGAGGTTTCCGACAGCAAGAAATTTATGTCCTTTGAAAAAGCGGTTATAAAAATCTACGATGTTTTTGACTATGCAATTAATTATGAAAAAAGTGTAGCCCAAAGGCTTGAGGATTTAACTCAAATATATAAAGACGGTTCATACTGGAACAAAAAAGGTGATTTTTGTAATCATGAAAAGGATGGCTACGAATTTTGCAATTACTATGAGGGAAATGCGGGCTCGGGGATACAGTGTCACGGTTTTGCCCTTATGATTTCCGATACGCTTTTCGGGTGTGATGCTCCTGTTAAAATATATACAGACTTAAATGAAATTAAAATCGGAGATATAATAAGATACAACGACAGGCACACAATGATTGTTACAAAAATTGACACGGAGTATATTGAAGTGCTTGAGGCAAATTACAACCACGACTGTAAAATCAAATGGAACAGAAAGGTTGAAAGGGAATTTCTTGAAAATTGTGAACTTTTGTGCATAACAAGATATTGACTTACGAACTTTACAAAAGTATAATTGTACTGAAGAAAGAAGGCATATTTATGAAAGTGTTGCTTATTGTAAATCCCCGTGCAGGCACAACCAAAGGAAAAACGGCTCTTTTTGACATATTGCAGATTTTTTGCAAGGCAGAATATGAGGTTACCTGTGCAATAACCCAGAGCAAAGGTCATGCAACCACCCTTGTAAAAGATGCAGAGGGCAGGTTCGATATGATAGTCTGTTGCGGCGGTGACGGAACGCTTAATGAAGTTGTAACGGGAATTATGCAAACGGAGAACAAGCTTCCCCTTGGTTACATTCCTGCGGGAACAACCAACGATTTTGCAAACAGCGTCGGAATAAGCATGGACATAAAAACTGCGGCAAAGAACATAGTAGAAGGTCAGAAATACAATGTGGATATGGGTAAATGGAATAAAAAAAGCTTTTCCTACATTGCATCTTTCGGTGCCTTTACTGCGGTATCTTATAAGGTTCCCCAGACAACCAAAAATATCTTCGGGCATCTGGCGTATATTTTTGAAGGAATAACCGACCTGGGTTCCCTTCATCCATATCATATCAGACTTGAATGTGAAGAAAAAACCATAGAGGATGATTTTGTTTTCGGTGCAATAAGCAATTCCACATCAATCGGAGGAATAGTAAAGCTTGACGAAAAAATTGTTGATATGAATGACGGATTTTTTGAGGTTGCTCTTATAAGGTTTCCCAAAAACGCAAACGAGCTTAATAAAATCATCTGGGGAATAATAAATTCTGATTTCAAGGACCCGATTTTTGAATTCTTTAAAACATCAGAAGCCAAAATAACAATGGATGAAAAAATTGACTGGACACTTGACGGGGAAATAGCTCACGGCAGAAAAGAGATTACAGTTAAAAATATAAAGGATGCCATAACAATAATTAAGTAAAAATGGGATGTAAAAATACTCCGGAACGCCGGAGGACTATAAACAAAAGGAGGTGTAAATTTATTTTACACCTCCTTTTGTTTTTTTGTATGCAAGAGGAGAAACTCCGGTGATTTTTTTGAAAACTCTGCCGAAATGTGTTGCGTTTCTGAATCCCACCCGTTCTCCCGTTTCAAAAATGCTTAAATCGGTATTTTGCAGAAGAGACTGTGCCTCTTTTATTCTGACGCTGTTGAGATAATCAATAAACGGAAGTCCCGTAAACTTCTTGAAGCTTCTTGAAAAATAACAGGGGCTGATAAAGAATTTTTTAGAAATGGTGTCAAGAGTAATATCCTTTTCAAAATTATTGTTTATATAACCGGCTATTTCCGAAATTGTCTTGTGAGTGGAATTTATGTATTCGGTCTGGACTGCTACGGCAACCTTGTCGTGTCTGTTAATAAGGGTAAGGAGGTACAAAAGCCCCGATTTAAGACAAGGATTGCTTTCATCGCCGTTTTTGCGGCTTTCTTTCATCATGGAAGAAAAAAGCGAATCTATAAGCAGCTGTTCTTCTTCGGTAAATTCAATAACGTGAAAGGGCTTTTCAAAACATTCAAACAAATTAATATTAAGATTGCCTGCAAGACCTTTCAGAAAATCCTTTTTGAAGTTTATAACATATCGTTCATAACCCGAGGTTGAAGATGAACTTGTGTAATGAACGTCATAGGTGTTGATGAAAACAAGATTTCCCTTGTTGATTTTGTAACATTTATCTTTAATAAAATAATATCTTTCTCCCGAAACAAGGTAGTAAAGCTCGTAAGAATTGTGATAGTGATACATCGGCATGGAAAGCGGAAGCATCTGTTTATCGTAGGTTATCAAAAAATTCTCGGTATGAAGTGAGAAAAATTGTTCGACGGGCATGTGAAACACCTCCTGAGATAAAGTTTACCACAAAAAAAGATGAAAAACAACTTTTTTTAACCTCAAAAACAGAAGAATAAAGATGAAAAACAACTCTTTTTACGGGAAAGATGAATGTAAAAAAGGCTTGAATTCAGGCAAATTGACGGAAAAAAGCCTTTTAAAACAAGAAAGTCGGGCAAAATAAGTTGAAAACAAAAAAACAGGACAAGATATGCAGAGCGGACAGAATAAAAAAATGTTATAATTACTATGCTTACAATATGAAAATGGGGGGGAAAAACCATTTTTTCATATAATTGATTTTACAGGCTTTATATGATGCAATGAAGCCGTAAGATTGTTTTTTGCGTTATCGGTTTTGGGATGGAGATATGGAGTAAATGCAAAACAGCGGAAAGAACTGAAAGCTAAAATATATAAAAAGGAGAAAAAGTATGAAAAAGATTGTTTCTTTATTTCTTGCATTGACACTCGTACTTTCTGTGGTAACGGTTGCTTCAGCGGCGGTTTTCGGTACCGTTGAAAGAAACGAAGCAGAAAGCACAACAATCAGCAAGAAGCAGGGCGAAACCGCAGTAATTGAAAATGCGAATTTCTCAGGCGGAAGTGCGGTTGAGCTTACAGTAACCAAATATGACGAATGGCTTAAAAATGACTATATGCGTTTTGCCGTTCCTGTTAATCAGAGAGCAGTTTTCACCATTAAAGTAGGTGTTAAAAAAGGCCCGAATCAGGGTATAATGCAGCTCTGGTTCTCAGACGTTAACGAAAGAATCGGTGAAAAAATCGACCTTTACTCACCAACTGAAGAATATGTTGAAGTAAATCTCGGTGATTTCCCCTGTAACATTCAGTATACAGGCAGATGGTTTGAATTCAGAGTTGACGGCAAAAACCCTGCAGCATCAGGCGCAAATATCAACGTTGACTATATTCAGCTTGATTATGCTGATGAATATGAACCGAGATACAGCGAAAGAATTCCTTATCTTGACGGCGAAGCTCCAAAAGCATACGGCGATGAGCCTTATTCCTGGGGACAGCTTATGGAAGGCGGCACAGGCCGTTCTAACCACCTTGTAATTCATCCTACAGAACCGGGACTTATGTATATGGGTACCGATATGGGCGGCGCATACAGATGGGAAGATGACACATACACCTGGACTCCTCTTCTTGATACAGTTGTAGATGCTTCAAAAGGCGAATGGCTCGGTATTGACGGTATCGGCGTTGACCCTAACGATGCAGATGTTGTTTACCTCTGCGTGGGCACAGCTTCAAATAAGGGTAACGATTATATGGGTGCGGTTCTTAAATCAACCGACAGAGGTGACACCTGGATTGAAACAGGCTTCAAGGCTCTTTTCAGTGCCAATGCTGACCCTGCAAGAGCAACAAGCGAAAGAATCGGCGTTGAACCCGGTAACTCAAACAATGTATGGGTAGGAACAATGGTTGACGGTCTTTACAGAAGTAAAGACGGCTTCAAAACCTGGGAAAAGGTTGAAATCCCCGTAACCCTTTCAAAGAACGAGGTATACCCTTCAATCGTTGCATTTGACGAAAGAACAAAGTCAGCTGCAGGTTGTTCAACAGTTTACATCGCAGTTGAAGGCTACGGTCTTATCGTTACAAAAGATAACGGAGAAACCTGGGAAGATGTTGAAGGCTGCCCTTCTGCAAATATCAGAAAAATGAAACAATCCAATGACGGAACCTTTGTTGTTGTAACAGCAAGTCAAGGCCTCTGGACGTACAAAGACGGCGTTTGGACAGATGTTTCTCCTGCAGGAAACAAAAAGTGGGCAACAGCTGAAATCTGCAAAACTGATTCAAATTATATTATAACAAGCTGGAACAAAGGACCAATCGGTTCTTTCGGCCAGTATACATATTACACAACAGACGGCGGTAAAAACTGGAGAATGTTCAGGGATGATATGATTAAAAATCATACAACTCCAAGACTTGAATGGGGTGCATTCCTTGCAAACGTTACAGACATCGTAATTGACCCTTACAACAAGGGCAGAGTATTTATGTGCGGATGGTCAAACTTCTATATGACAGATGATATCTTCGCTGATAATCCTGTGTTTACAAACCATACAATCGGTGTTGAGCACGGATGTAGCTGTCATATGATTTCTCTTCCAAAGGGCGCAAGACTTATTATGTCACCTTATGACTATGCCGGCGGAAGATACACAGACCCGACTCAGTATTGCGACGAAATGCTTCCTCCTAAAGAAGCAAACCCATCAAGAATTGCATTCTGCGAAAATGACCCGAACTTTATCGTAAGAATCGGTAAAAATGCAGGTGCTTATTCAACAGACAATGGTATTAACTGGAGAGCATTCGGTGCTCTTCCCGCAGAATTAAAAGACATTGAAATCCATGACGTGGCAGTTTCATCGGATATTTATCCCGATACAGGCTATCCGGCAGTTTATGTTGTGGGATACAAGTCTCAGCCTTTTGTAACCTTCGACCTTGGTGAAACCTGGACTCAGGCAACAGGCTCAATTGCTTGGCACAACTCATCAAAATGGGGACGAGCAAGACGTATTGCAACAGATAAGAAAGATGCTAACGTTGTCTACTATCTTGGTAAAGACGGCGTCTACAAGAGTGAAGACTGGGGCATCACCTATGAATTTATTGCACAGGGTGAAGCAAGTGAATACAACTCAGCAGTTGTAAGAACATCCTTTGGCACAAAAGCAGGTGTGTGGTACTCTGAATCATCAGGCGACAACAGACTCTGGTACTCATCAAATCAGGGCTTGCTCTTTAAAAACGTAGGTAATTTCACATGGGTAAGAGACTTTGATTTCGGTAAGCCGGAAACAGATGACAAGCCTGCGGTAGTTTATGTATGGGGAACAAGAGAAGGTGTAAGAGGACTTCACGCAAGCTACGACAACGGCTCAACCTGGAAGGTTCTTCACAACGATGCAACTGCATACCAGAAGCTTGTTACAACAATGGTAATCTGTGCTGACAGACAGACCTTCGGTGTTGTTTATGTTGGTTCATCAGGACGCGGAACAAAATTCGGTGTGCCGGCAAATACGGAGCATCCGTTCTATACAAATAAAGACGATGAAATCAAGGTTATGATTAACAGCCAGCTTGAAATTTTCGACGTTGAACCACAGCTTATCAATGACAGAACAATGGTTCCGATGAGAAGAATTTTCGAAGACGTTGGTGCGGACGTTTACTGGGATGAAGATACTCAGACAGTAACTGCAATCAGAAAATCTTCATCACAGTACGGAATTGAAGAAACTTCGGTTCAGCTTACAATCGGCTCAAACAAAATCAAAATCAACGATGTTGAAAAAGAAATGGATATCGCTCCTGTTGTAATTAACGACAGAACACTCGTTCCTGTAAGATTCATCACTGAAGCGCTTGGTGCAAAGGTTGAGTGGATTGATGAAAAGCAGTTGGTAAAGATTAGAATATAATCGGCATTGAAAATTTTCACATATCACAAAAGGGGATATAAAAAAGTCCGGAACGCCAAAAGACCGGAATAAGTATATATAAGGCTATATAAAGCTTATAGTATTTATAACTGAATGCAGAAAACTCTCAAATTTGAGAGTTTTCTTTGTTTTTAAGACCTTTTGGCTACGAACAAACCTCGCCTGACTCGCTGTACCATCGTACAGCTTCGGG
>CAZMHL010000092.1:0-7626 GCA_964566065.1 uncultured Eubacteriales bacterium | reverse complement strand
TAAACTTCATAACTATTACTCCACAGTCTTAAAATTAACATCATAAATAGTATAACATATTTTTTTTAAAAATGGTATACTTTACTTGACAATATTCAAAAAAAAAGATAAAATATTATTGTCTTTTTGTGTATATTAATCGTTCTTTTAAATAATTAATTTAATATTGGAGGTGTTAGTATTACTACATATGTAATTTTCGTAGCAGTTATTATTGTTTTTTCATTGATTGCATTCCTTTTAGGTGTTTCATATAGAAAAAAAATAGCTGAAAAACAGATCGGCGGTGCCGAACAACAGGCAAAAAGCATTATAAATGATGCTATAAAATCTGCTGAAGGCAAAAAAAGAGAAGCTCTTCTTGAAGCTAAAGAAGAAATTCACAATTTGAAAGCTGAAGCAGACAAAGAAATCAAAGAACGTAGAAGTGAAATACAACGTCAGGAGCATAGAAATCAGCAAAAAGAAGAAGCTCTTGATAAAAAATCGGACAACCTTGACAAAAAAGATGAATTGCTTAACTCAAAACTTAAAGAAGTTGATGAAATTAAAGAACGCATCAACGATACACTCAAAGAAGAAATTGTTAAGCTTGAAAGTCTTTCAGGTTTAAGTGCAAGCGAAGCGAAAGAATATCTTCTTAAAAATATGGAAAGCGAAATCAAACATGAAGCAGCTATCCTTATAAAAGAAGTAGAAAACAACATAAAAGAAGAATCAGACAAAAGAGCACGTAACATTCTCAGTGCAGCTATTCAGAAATGTGCTGCAGACCACGTTGCTGAATCTACAATTTCAGTTGTTAATCTTCCAAGTGATGATATGAAAGGAAGAATCATTGGCCGTGAAGGAAGAAACATAAGAACACTTGAAACCTTAACGGGTATTGATCTTATTATTGATGACACTCCTGAAGCTGTTGTAATTTCAGGCTTTGACCCTATCAGACGTGAAGTTGCAAGGGTTTCTCTTGAAAGACTTATCAATGACGGCAGAATACATCCTGCAAGAATTGAAGAAACTGTTGAAAGAGCCAAAAGAGATGTTGATAACACAATTAAAGAAGAAGGCGAAAAAGCCACATTTGATGCAGGTGTTCACGGCATTAATCCCGAACTTATCAAGCTTCTTGGAAGACTTAAATTCAGAACAAGTTACGGACAGAATGTTCTTAAACATTCTATAGAAGTAGCTCAGCTTTCAGGAATTCTTGCAAGCGAACTCGGAATTGATCCTACGATGGCAAAAAGAGCCGGTCTTCTCCACGATATCGGAAAAGCAGTAGACCACGAGGTTGAAGGTTCACATATTGATATCGGTGTAGATATCTTAAGAAAGAACAAAGAAAATCCTGATATTATACATGCTGTTCATGCACACCATGGTGACGTAGAAGCAAACACTCCTCTGGCTTTCATTATTCAGGCAGCTGACTCAATTTCAGCAGCAAGACCTGGAGCAAGAAGAGAAAACGTTGAAACCTACATCAAGCGTCTTGAAAAACTTGAAGAAATCGCTAATGATTTCAAGGGCGTAGAACATTCATTTGCTATTCAGGCAGGTCGTGAAGTAAGAATTATGGTTAAACCTGAGCAACTTTCAGATGACGATGTAACAATTCTCGCAAGAGATGTTGTTAAACGTATTGAAAATGAGCTTGAATATCCCGGACAGATAAAAGTTAATGTAATCCGAGAAACACGAGCTATTGACTACGCAAAATAATGAAAATTAAAAGGGAATGTAAAAAAAGTCCGAAACGCCAAAAGGGCGGAATAAGTATATATAAGGCTATATAAAACTTATAGTATTTATAACTAAATGCAGAAAACTCTCAAATTTGAGAGTTTTCTTTGTTTTTAAGATCTTTTGGCTACGAATCATTTTTTCCTATCCCCTAAAAAAGGAGGTGTAAATAAATTTACACCTCCTTTTTTACTTAAAATATTGATATATGTAACATTTAAGCATGCCGTTATAAACTTTTCTTTTTTTATCAGCTCTTTTTCCATAGTATCTCTCGAAATTTTCATTTGAGGTTATTATAAATTTTTTAGCCTGAGCAAATTCAGAAAACTTGTTACCCATAGTTTTGTATAACACTTTGCAAGCATCGTCAGTCATTAATCTTTCCCCATAAGGCGGATTTGTTATAATAACACCTTTATCCGAAAAAACTGTAACATTTTTTACATCTGACACTCTAAAATCAATTAAGTTGTATACACCGGCATTCCGTGCATTAGCTTCAGCGATTTCAATAGCTTCAGAAGATATATCAGAGGCATATATTTTAATTTCTCTGTCCCTGTTTATCTTAGATATTGCTTCTTCTTTATGCTGATTCCAGACATCTGAAGAAATGTGTTTTTTCCACTGCATAGCCACAAAGTTTCTGTTCAATCCCGGAGCTATATCAGCCGCATACATTGCTGCTTCGATAGGAATAGTTCCGCTACCGCAAAAAGGATCAAGCAAAGGTCTGTCACCTCTCCAGAAACTAAGGTCAATCATTGCAGATGCGAGAGTTTCTCTCAAAGGTGCAAAAACTGCATTTTCTCTATATCCCCTTTTATAAAGATTATTTCCGCTTGTATCAATATAAACAGAAACCATATCCTTCATAATTGAAAATTGTATAGGGTATACTTCATCTGTTTCTTCAAACCATTTAATTCCGTATTTTTCAGAAAGTCTTGTGACTATAGCTTTCTTAATAATTTTCTGACAATTCGGAATACTTTTCAAATCAGACTTAATAGAATGACCTCTTACAACCGGGAACTGATCCTTGGCACCTATAAACTTTTCCCATTCTATTCTCTTTATGCCCTGAAAAAGCATTTCAAAATCTGTGGCTCTGAACTCCCCAATTTTTATAAGGATTCTTTCAGCAGTCCTCAGATTGATATTAGTCCTGCATACTGCTTCAAAATCACCGTAAAACGAAACATTTCCGTCAACAACTTTGTGAGTTTCATATCCAAGGCTTCGTATTTCATTTGCAACAATAGATTCAGTGCCAAGCAATGTAGGTACCGTCAATAACAATTTTTCCATAATATTACAAACATTCTCCGTTAGTTTCAATTACATTCTTATACCAATACCCGCTGTCTTTTATGGTTCTCTTCTGGGTTTCATAATCTACATATACCAACCCAAAGCGTTCATTATACCCTTCAGCCCACTCAAAATTATCCATAAGAGACCATGCAAAATATCCCATTACATCTGCACCTTCATCTATAGCTTCAGACAATGCCAACAGATATCTGTTATAAAAATCAATTCTGTTGGGATCATGAACCTTACCATCAAGTGAAACCACATCCGTACATGAAAGACCGTTTTCTGTAATCAGAACAGGTAACTCATATCTCCTGTGCAAATGCTTTGTTATCCATTTTAAAGATTTTGGTGTAACAGGCCAATTAATTGCTGTCCTTGGATGTCCGGTTTTTCTTTTTACTATTTCCACTTTTCCGTCAACAACTTTTACACACTGACCGTTATAATTATTCTGTCCTATAAAATCCAATGGTTGATTGATAATTTTCATGTCATCCTTCCAATTTTCAGGCAGATACTCTTCATACATACTTAAACCATCTACAGGATACGTTCCCAATATAACAGGATCTACATACCAACCGCAGTCAAATCCGAAATTTTCAGGTTCTGAAGTTTTAAATGTCATCATATAGGCTGCATCAACATCTTCTTTATTATTTTCGTCAAATGGATAAAATGCAGGACCTGTGGGAGCATAACCAACCTTGATGTCTTCAGGAGCGTTGTTTCTGATTGCTTTAACAGCCAATCCGTGTGCTTTTAAAACGTTATGTATCATTTTCACAACATCCCCGATAGGCATCCTTATACCCGGTGCATGTTTACAATCACCTATATAGCTTTTCCCTATAAAGCACTGAGGTTCATTAAATGTCATAAAATATTTTACTTTACGACCGTATTCCTTTGCAATAAATGAGGCATACTCTTCAAACCATTGAGGGCTTTCATTGTTAAGCCATCCACCTTTATCAAACAGTGCTTTAGGATAATCCCAATGAAAAAGTGTTACATAAGGTGTAATTCCTTTATTTATTAATTCATCAAATAAATCATGATAAAACTGTACACCCTTTTCGTTAACTCTGCCAACACCGTCAGGAAAAATTCTTGGCCAGGAAATTGAAAGCCGGTAATTTTTTATACCTATTTCTTTCATTATGGCAACATCTTCTTTGTATCTGTGATAATGATCACAGGCAACATCGCCGGAATCCCCATCTCTGACTTTCCCGGGCACTTTACAGAAAGCATCCCATACAGAAAGACCTTTTCCCTCCTCATAAGCAGTGCCTTCAATTTGGTATGAAGCCGTAGCTGCTCCCCATATAAAATCTTTTTTAAACATCCATAATCACCTTTCTTACATAAAACCTAACTGCTTTAATGCAAAGATAAAAATGAAAACCGTAAATATTGAAATGACAGTACTAAACATAACCAACTGTCCTGCGAGTTCATAATCACTGTCCATTTCCTGAGCCATAGTCATTGATGATACAGCTGTAGGAGATGCAAATGCCGCAAGCATTACGGCAAGTTCAACGTTTCTGTATCCAATCAAAACTGCGATTATCAAAACAATTAAAGGAGAAAAAATCAATTTACCGCTTATTCCGATAATCAATTCTTTTATATTGCATTTAACAGTATTAAAATCAAGTGTACCGCCCAATAAAATCAACGCCAAAGGAGTTGCCGTTTTTCCTATATCCTTCACCGCAGACTCAACAGCAGCCGGTAATTTAAAGTTCAGATGCAAAGCGACAAGTCCAAGAACCGAACCAATAATCAGTGGATTTGTGATTATATTCCTGATTATCTTTTTAAAATCAGGACTGCTACCTCTGAAAAATTCCAAAACAACAACTGCAAGTAAATTATATACAGGTATGATTACCGCAATTGCAAATGAAGTAAGACTTGCAGCACTATCACCGAACAAAGCAACTGATACCGGAAGACCGTATATAAGAAAATTACTTCTGAAAATCCCTTGAATCAATGCGCCTCTTTTCATAACGTTCTTTTCCAGAAGGCACACAACCAGCACCGCCACAAAAAAAACACACAATGACGAAACAACACAAAAACATATAAACTCCGGTTCAATTATATTATCTATTTTCGAAGTATAGACATTATAAAATAGCGATGTTGGTAACAATACTTTGAATATTACGCTATTCATTTTCTTTAATGTAGTTTTATCTAAAAATCCGGTGATTTTTAACACATAACCAACCGTCATCATTATTACTAAGGGTAATACAACATTAAAAGACAATACTAAATTTTCCATTTTAATTCTCCTGTTGAATTACTGTACATCAAGACAGTTTTTGCAAGGTTCTGCTCCTTGCCTTATTGCTTCTTCTTTCGTTATTTTTACTAATTCCGGATTTATTACATTACAATTTACGATATGAAATTTATTTCCGGTAGATGTCATAAAGACATAACCGTCTTCATCGTTTGTATCAAGATATTTAGTGTAATCAACTATTACTTTTACCTTATTGCTTATTACCTTTCCGGACTTGGCATATACATACGTTACACCTTCAGAAGCCGAATGAATATTACTTTCCTCAAAATAAGCGACAGAATAATCTTCACTTACAAATTCAATTTTATTAATATCTGCATTCTCAGGCTCTAATGACAGAGTTGTCTTCTTTACCATATTTTTACCAAGTACAAAAGCAGAACCGAGATCGGTATTAATCGTTATAGATGTAGGCTCCGGTTTAACATTTGAAAAAGGTATCATTGAGAAAAACAGCCCAATTATAAGAATTATAAACTTTTTCTTCAATCCCGGATTGTATTTCCTGACAAAATAAATTGAAACAGGAAACCCAAATAAGTAAAGTAAATTAATCATATAAAATAACCTTTTAATGGAAATTCTTCAAAATATATTATATCAAACATAAAGAGTAAATTCAATATAAAAAGGGTGAAAATTCACCCTTAATTTATTCTGTTATTTTTCCGTCAGTTGAAATTGTAACTACATTCCATGGCAAAAATTTACCGCTGTTTTTAATTGCTTCTTTTGCAGCATATTCAATTCCTCCGCAACACGGAACCTCCATACGGACAATCATTACGCTTCTAATATTATTATTTGAAATAATCTGAGTTAATTTTTCTGTATAATCTCCCTCATCAAGTTTGGGACAACCAATTAATGTAATACGGTTTCTTATAAATTCGTTGTGTAAATTTCCGTAAGCATAGGCTGTGCAGTCTGCTGCTATCAATAAGTTAGCATTTTCAAAATAAGGTGCATTTACAGGTACTAACTTAATCTGAACAGGCCATTGATTAAGTTTGCTAGTCACGTTTACATTTGGTGTGCTATCTTCTATTCTGTTTATAGATTTAGAATGCATTCCTGGACATCCGCAGGGTAAAGGTTGGTTTTCTTTTTCCTGCTTTGATTTCATAACCGCAGCTTCATTGTACGCAGGTGCTTCTCTTTCTTCAAACGTAATTGCATTTGTAGGACAAGAAGGTAAACAATCACCTAGCCCATCACAATAATCTTCTCTGACCAACCTTGCTTTTCCGTTAATTATTTCGATTGCACCTTCGTGACATGCATCAGCACAAGCACCGCAACCATTACATTTATTTTCATCAATTTTAATTATTTTTCTTATCATAACATTTACCTCCTTGATTTTGCAACTTAATTATATTATAATAACAAAAGCTAGTATGTTGAATTTTCAACATTTTGGAGGTTTTTATGAAAAAATATCTGAATTTTTTACAAAATATCTCACTTTTTCATAATATAGATGAAAAAAATCTTGAAAATATACTTTCTTGCCTGGAAGCAAAAGTTGTAAGTTACAGTAGGAATGAAACAATTATCAGCGAAGGATCAAATGCAAAATATATTTATATTGTTCTCAGCGGCTCAGTTCAACTGGAAAGAACAGATTACTACGGTAACAGAAGCATTATTGCTACAGTAAATTCCTGCGAAATGTTTGGTGAAGCATTTGCCTGTGCAGAAATAGAACAATTACCTCTATCGGCAGTTGCAATACAAAAATCCGAGATTATGCTTATAGAATGTAATAAAATCATTCATATCTGTAACAACGGATGCGAGTTTCATAACCAACTAATTTATAATCTTTTGAAAGTAGTAGCTAACAAAAACATTATTCTCAACCAAAAAGCAGAAATAATATCTAAACGCACCACAAGAGAAAAATTGATGTCATACCTAATGTTTCAGGCTAAGAAAAACAAAAATAATTCTTTCACCATTCCTTATGACAGACAAACACTCGCAGATTTCCTTGAAGTCGACAGAAGCGGACTTTCAAATGAAATAAGCAAACTTCGCAATGAAGGTGTTCTGGAATCTCATAAAAACATTTTTAAACTATTGTAAAAAGGAGCCTCACGGCTCCTTTTGTCCTGTAAATTTTATAAACTTGACACGAGTAAAACTCACTCAGGGACAATACGATATATAACTTTTTCGGCTTTAAACCAACAGTAATCGTCGCTTATGTCTTCGAG
>CAZMHL010000091.1:0-7679 GCA_964566065.1 uncultured Eubacteriales bacterium | reverse complement strand
TGCATTCAGTTATAAATACTATAAGTTTTATATAGCCTTATATATACTTATTCCGGCCTTTTGGCGTTCCGGACTTTTTTTACATCCATTTTTAATAAATTATTTTATAATAGCCATATTAAGTGCATTATCCCACTGCACTTCTGCACCAAAAGCTTCCGCAATAAATCTCAAAGGAACCATTGTTCTTCCGTCAACAACTCTTACCGGTGCATCAAGTCTAACCTCTTCGCCGTCTTTATAAGCAATATCGCTTCCAACAACAAGCTTGAGTGTATAGTCATCTGCATAGATTTTTACAGTCTGTGTTTCTTCGTTCCAGGTAACAAAAGCATCAAGGTTTTCTGACACCGCTCTTATCGGTATAAACGTTCTGTCATTCTCAAGATATGGGTAAACATCAAAATCAAGAAGCTTATTGTAGCAAAGAACCGATATTTTTTCTTCCGGAGAATTCCTGTAAGCCTTCATATCATTCACATAATTTGTATACTGAGAAGGTGTCATGAAGATTGATTTTTTTTCTTTAAGGAAATGTATCATCTTACGGTACTCTTCTCTTGAATGATCATCAAATCCCCCCGGATGAGACTGAATTGCCGCATATTCAAGTTCAGGATCATATGACTTTTCAAAAACAGAAAAGCTAGCAACACCAGTACCGCTTTCTATTGACATTTTACTGGTCAGTTTAACTACCGAATCGTTTCCTTTTGAAGTGTAAAAAACAGTTTTAATCTGAGGATATTCTTTTTTCAGCATCTGCATAAATTCATCATTAACAGCATTATACGGAGCACCGAAAGTCAAAATTTTGTACCCGTCAGCATTCTTCTCTACGAGATCAAGAGTCTTTTTAAAATTCTCTTTCATTTCGTCGTAATTGAGCATACCATTGTATTCCTGAACACCTTCCGCATTCTTTCTGTGCAACCACCCGTGATGCCAGATTTCTATTCCGTTTGAAATATAATTATTGACGTTTTTCCAAAATATTTCCTGATTTCCCTGAACCGAATTACCAACAACACCAAAAGATGCTGTAACCCCTTCTTCCTGAAGAAGTTTAAACAAACTTTCGAAATTGTTGATAGCATTCATATCATTTGACTTTAAATCATCACATTTCAAGATGATTACCGGTGTGGAATTTATACCTGCAGCCAATGCAGGCAAAGATGCTGATAAAATTACTGCTATAGTCAACAAAACAAAAATTATTTTTTTCATATAATTATCTCCTACCTTTTTTGCTACTTGCATTATATAACAATCACAACATACTTTCAATACTTTTTTATGCTATTTTAAAAGCAATCTTCAATCATTTTTGTTCATTTGCATTATAAAACATTATTGACAAACCAAAATATTGATGTAAAATATTAGTTGGAAGGTGATAAATATGTATAAGAACTTTGAAGTCATCGACTTTCATACTCATCCATATATTACTATAGATGAAAATATATGTGCATTTAAAAAAGACGTATATCCAGGCAGGAATATGACACAAGACTTAGATGCCTCATATACTGACATTTTCTGCGGTTCGGTAATTTCAAAACCCCAAAACGGAGAAACTCAATGGGAAGCAACGGCAAGATGCAACAATGTTGCCCTTAAAGTCAAAGAGCAGTATAAAGAACGCTATGTTCCCGGATATCATATTCATCCGGATTATGTTAAAGAGTCATGCGAAGAAGCCGAAAGAATGTATAAAATGGGCATAACTCTTATCGGAGAACTTGTTCCATACAGTTCCAACTGGAGTGAGGGTGGTGATAACTTTTCTCCCAAAGGTTTGTTTGAAATACTTGATTCAGTTAAAAGTTATAAAAATATGGTCGTAAATTTCCATTCATCAAATGCAATTTATGAAACTGTTGAAACAATGGTAAAAAGCTATCCGGACATTACTTTTGTTGCTGCTCATCCGGGACAAGCACCGGCTTTTAAGCAACATATTGAAATGATGAAAAAATACGACAACTATTATCTGGATCTTTCAGGAACGGGAATATTCAGATACGGAATGATAAAATCGGGAATTTCGCAGGTTGGAGACGAAAGATTTATATACGGTTCCGACTATCCCACATGTAATCCCGGAATGTTCCTTGCCGGTGTTTTATATGAAGATATTTCGGATGAAAGTAAAGAAAAGATCCTTTCTAAGAATGCAAAGAGAATTTTAAAACTGAGGTAAAGTCAAAATGAAAGTATATTTTGATAAATGCTCCGAAGCAATAGAACGAGCAAACAACACTCAAACATATGGTATGTTCTACTCCGAAGACCTTACCGCCGACACAAACATTCACGTTCATGAATGTTGTGAGGTTCTGTTTTGCCTTTCGGGCGGAAAAAACTTTCTGATAAATGACAGAATATACGAGGTTAATGACGGGGATGTTTTTATTATAAACCAATTTGAACCTCACAAGATAACATTTAACAGCGATAAGGTATTTTCAAGATTTGTCCTTCAGGTTCATCCGGCTTTTTTATTTAACTCTTCTACTGAAAGCACAGATCTTTCGAAATGTTTCTTTTTACGAACCGAAAATATTTCACATAAGATTTCACTTTCGGATGAGGAACTTAAAGATTTCCAGCAAAACTTTATGAAATTAAAAAACAATTTCAAATATGGAGATGATATATTAAAAACTTCAACTGTACTTGAAATCCTTATAAGACTCAATTTGATTTTCAATGAAAGATGTAAAGAAACAAAGTATCTTCCTTCAGATAACAATGTTCTTGTTTTAAAAAGCGTATCATATATAAATCAACATTTATCCGAAGAACTTACTCTGGAAAAAATCGCTAAGAACTCGTATATTTCAGTCAATAAACTTGGAAAACTTTTTAAAACTCATCTCGGTACAACAGTCACAAAATACATAATTTCAAGAAGAATAACAGAGGCAAAAAAACTCCTGAAAAATGGCAAAACAGTAAGCGAAACATCTGAATTATGTGGTTTTGGCGACTATGCAAATTTTATAAGAACATTCAAAAATATTGTCGGTACATCGCCGGGAAAATATGTAAAATAATAAATTGACTTTTATATTTCAATATGCTAAAATTCATACTGTCAAGGAGGAATATATTATGGATAAATTTTATGAAATAACAGTAGCAGGACTCAAAAGGCAGTTACCTATCTGCAAAGTTAATGACAACTTATATATAGGAGCGTTTATAATGTTCGGCGATGTGGAACTTACCGTAAATTCTGCAAAGGAACTTCTGAAGGTTGCACCGGAACACGACATTATGATTACTGCAGAATCAAAAGGTATTCCACTTATTCATGAAATGGCGAGACAATCCGGCGTTAACGATTATATTGTCGCAAGAAAAGCCCCCAAACTCTATATGAAAAACCTTGTAACCACAAAAGTTGATTCAATTACAACTGCAAACATCCAAACTCTCTGCATCGGAGAAAAAGAAGCTAATCTTATGAAAGGCAGAAGAGTATTGATTGTTGATGATGTTATCAGCACAGGTGAGTCCTTAAAAGCAATCGAAACCCTAGTTAAGCAGGTTGGTGGAAATATAGTTGGAAAAATGGCGGTTCTGGCTGAAGGAGATGCAATAAAACGTACTGATATCAAGGTAATTGCCCATCTTCCTCTTTTCAATGAAGACGGAACAATTTTAGTATAATAATTTCATTTATAACTATTGACAAAATTTGTTTATTATATTACAATGTATAATATAAAAATACATATTTACAGGAGTATTAATTATGAAAAAGATTATTAGTATTGTACTTACATTAACAATGGTGCTTTCATTAGGTTTGACAGCTTCTGCTGCAACCATTACATCAGTTAGTGCGAGCGAAGACAGAAACGTAACATTTACATTTGATGCAACAAACTATGTTGTTGGTGAAACCCAGATTGCAGTTGAAATCTATCCTGTATCAGCCGATGGAACTGCACTTTTGAATACAGATATAGCTTATATCAACCAGTTTACATATGACGGAACAAACACATACACAGTTAACTTATCTGAAGATTTTCCAAGAGGAACTTTTACTCTCAAAGTAAATGCTACTTCAGATACTGCTGATGCTGAAGATTTCATTGAATATGTTTACGGCGATGTTATTTGTGATGGCGATGTAAACGCTGCTGACATTTTGAATCTTGCAAAATATGTTGCAGGTTATCAGACAGTAGTTTCAGAATATAACGAAAGAGCTCTTGCCGTAGCTGACGTTACTCATGATGGTTCCATTACTTCTTCTGACCTCTTAAAAGTAGTTAGATACTTTGCAAGTTATGGTGACGTTGATTCTCTTGACAAATAATCAGCAAATATTTAACCCCGAGATTGAATCTCGGGGTTTTTCTTTATCTTTTATATAAGTCTATCCACTCTTTGAATTTGTTTTTATTTATTTTATCAAGCTGTTCTTTGGTTATTCTGTACTGCCAGTTACCTTCGGCTTTTCCCGGAGTATTCAATCGTGTATCAGAACCAAATCCAAGCAAATCCTGTATTGGTAATATTACACATCCCGCACTGCTTGAAAATACTGTTCTTATAATTGAATCATAACTTTTATCCCAATCACTGTCATAGTATCCGCAATATTTCAACATTCTGTTTCTTGTGTTTTCATCCAATTCCCATACATATCCGAGAAGCGTATTGTTATCATGTGTTCCCGTATATGCAAAAGAGTTATTTATGTAGTTATGCGGCAAATGTGTGTTATCATAATCCCCAATAAATCCAAACTGGAATACTTTCATCCCCGGAAATCCGCTGTATTCAACAAGTTTTACAACTTCATCTGTAATATCCCCAAGATCTTCAGCAATTACTGCATTATCACCTTTAATACCATTGATTACATCTACAAGCTTTTTACCCGGGCCTTTTTTCCACTCTCCGTTTTTGGCATTCTCTGCATCAGCAGGAATACTGTAATAACTCTCAACACCTCTGAAATGGTCAATTCTGACGACATCAAACATAGTAAACATATGTTTCATTCTGTCAGACCACCACTTATAATTATCCTTTTTCATCTCTTCCCAGTTATATATAGGATTCCCCCACATCTGACCATCTTCTGAAAAATAGTCCGGAGGAACACCGGCTACACACTTAAGTTTATTATCTTCATCTATTTGGAACAATTTTTTATTTGACCATACATCGCAACTGTCATAAGAAACATAAAATGGTAAATCACCGATAATTTTTATATCTTTTTTATTGGCATATTTTTTTATTTCCGACCATTGCTTGAAGAATTTATATTGAATAAATTTCCAGGCAAATATTATATTCTCGTCTTTTCTGTCACTTTGCCATTCATACCATGGTTTATCGTTATTGCTTGCCTTTAGTGCCATAAAATCACAAAAACTTTCAAGATATGAATTGTCGGCAATAAACTCTTCCACAGAAGCCTTGTTCTCTACTCTTTGTGAAGCTTTATACAGAAGTTTAAAACGATTATCTTTTAATACCTCAAATTCACAACTATATGGTGATTTTTGCACACTGGCATTTAACTCATCCTCACTCAGCAATCCTTCTTTATATAACTCATTTAAATCCACAAAATAAAGATTGCCCGCAAAAGATGAATATGACTTGTATGGTGAATTGCACTCATCCACCATACAGAAAGGTAATACCTGCCAGTATTTAAAACCACATTCATTTAAAAAATCTATAAAATATTTTGCCTCAATGCCGAAACTTCCTGTTGAATAATCTCCAAACAAAGAAGATATATGCATTAAAACACCTGCTGCCCTTTGCATAATTTACACCTATTTTCTGTTATGTATTGAAACATTTACAAAGCAATAATCATCATTCCACTCTTCCTCTTTTGCTTCCATATTCCATACACACTTTTCTTTAAAAAATTTGCCCGGAGCTGCATTAAAGCATTCTCCTTCTTCTCTGTGATGTAACCCCATCATATTTCTCAGATTGTTAACCAAAGTTAATGTGAATGTATTTTCTCCGTTTTTCACAATCGAAGATAAATCAGTTCTGTAAGGTTCCCACATATACGAAGCAATTTCTGTTTCGTTAATTTTTGCTTTTACTACATTCTGTCCAGCCTGATGTATTTGCTTATGTCCAGTTTTCTGAATGATTTATCTCTGAAATATCCGCAATCAATTTTTTCTGTTTTTTCACCATTGATTTCTATGTCGAAAATTTCAGGTGTTTCACACACAAGGCACAAATTTCCCGGGACATATTCTGCTGTGAAATTATATCGACATTCAACCTTAACTTTTCTTTCAAGTTCAAGTGCCTTATTCATAACCGTAAGCATATTTGCACCCTTTTCCTGAAGCTCACCATCAAAATAATAATCACATTTATCAATTGTTAAACTGTTATCGGTTACATTTGCAACCTGCCACTCACCACTCAAATCCAGTGCTTTAAGTTCTTTCTGACAAAAGCTCTCTTTTCTGCCTTTTCTGTCATCAATAACAACAAGAGATTCATATATCCATTTTAATTCGTCATGACCTACGTTATGTCCGCACATAGCAAAAGTTTCGGACAGCACCTGTTTTTTACCCATCTGACGTGCAATAGATGCAACCTGATAATGCGTTAATGTTTCGTTGTTGTGTCTGCCAAGCCAATCCATTCCGGGAATATGCATATACTCATAATGCGGCATACATGCGCCGTTAGTAGTTATCTGTTGACGCATTGTGTCTTCTTCAACCATATGCCCGGTAAATTTAAGGTTATGTTCTGTACACCAGTCATAAATCTGTTTCATATAGCTTTCTGAAAACAGTTTTGTTACAAGCCTCCAGAATTTAAGCCTTGAGTGCTTATAATTACCGATTTCAAAAAATAACTCCGGTAATATTTCGATTATATCTTCACCATATTCTTTATTATATTCTTCAGGTAAAATAAAACTCCAGGGAATACCTTCTCTTGTAATCTGCGGTTCATCGGTAAAAATACCTTCAAGTTTCCCTTTTACCTTTTCATAATATGGCTGATAAGCTTCTTCTATAAAGCATTTTACAACCTTCTTGTCAAGTGTATCTACATAAAAAGGATTTATTTCATAATAAAAATGATAACCGTTTACGTTTGCAATTGTAGTTTCGGCATTCTTCTCGCCTTTTTCATACCTTAACCTTTTCTGCTGATATTCTGCGCCTTTGCCATTTACAGCTCCGTTCCCAAATCCGCTGGGCCATCCGTTTTCATCGTATGCATAGGGATACATTCCGTTTTCTTCACACTTATCAACACATGCCTGAACATTCTCAAACCATTCATCACCCATATATTCGGTCTGCAGACCGCCTCTGGTATGCATAAAAAATCCGCCTATCCCCTGCTCATCCATAAGTTCAACCTGACGGACAGTTTCTTCAGCTTCAAGCTTTTCATTCCATGACCAGAATGGAATTGGTCTGTATTTTTTCGGCACATTTTTAAAATCCATAATCACGCCTCACATCAAAGAATTTTGTTTATTATACATTAAAACAGAAGTTATATCAATACTTTATATAAGAATTTTGTTCCCTGATTATTTGTAGTGCCCGTATCAAGTCAGGCGAACAGTGGATATTAGGACCTACTACTTTTTCCTATTATTCGGGCGATTCGTGAATCGCCCCTAC